>JAJYSY010000019.1 GCA_021793375.1 Bacteroidota bacterium
GAAGAAGAAAAATCCAAAGATAATTAAACTCCGGATTCTGCGTTAAATATCCTATAATCCCACTGTTTTCCAATATAAAGTAATTTACTTTTGCAATAAGTTTTTAAAACAAAGCCGAAATTTTTATGAAAGAAAAATTTCTACAATATCAAGCACAAACCAGCACACATCCCTTAGGCGTAGAAGTAGATTATGCCAAAGGAAGTTATATTTACAGCAAATCCGGAAAAGAATATTTGGATTTTGTAGCCGGAGTTTCTGCTTGCAGTTTAGGGCATTGTCATCCTAAAGTGATTTCTGCTATTAAAAATCAAGCAGAAAAATACCTGCATGTTATGGTTTATGGAGAATACGCGCAAAATCCCGCGGTGGAATATGCTGAACTTTTGGCAAAAAACATCGACATCCCCAATGCACAAACTTATTTAGTAAACAGCGGAACAGAAGCCACCGAAGGTGCTTTAAAACTCGCTCGACGATATACAGGACGACAAGAAATCATCGCGGCAAAAAATGCCTACCACGGAAACACCATGGGTTCTTTAAGCTTGATGGGATTTGAAGAAAGAAAAAAACCTTTTGAGCCTTTAATTCCGGAAGTTTCTTTTATCAATTTTAATGATGAAAAAGATTTAGAAAAAATCACCTCAAAAACAGCTTGTGTAATTTTAGAAACCATTCAAGGAGGAGCAGGAATTCTTCAACCTAAAAATAATTATCTTCAAAAAGTCAAAAATCGTTGTGAAGAAACAGGAACTTTATTGATTTTAGATGAAATTCAGCCCGGTTTTGGTAGAACAGGAAAGCTTTTCGGCTATGAAAATTATCATATCATCCCTGATATTTTAGTAATAGGAAAAGGTATGGCCGGAGGATTACCCATCGGTGGATTTGTAGCACGAAAAGAAATTATGCAATCTTTAAGCGAGAATCCGGAAATGTCTCATCTTACTACTTTTGGCGGAAATCCGGTGATTGCTGCTGCAGCTTTAGCTACTTTAAAAGAAATTTTAACCACAGATTTAATAGCTGAAACGCTGAAAAAAGAAAAACTTTTCCGAAAACTTTTACAACATGAACTCATCACAGAAATTCGTGGAAAAGGTTTGATGTTGGCTTTAATCTTAAAATCAAAAGAAATTGCTGATCAGTTGATTTTAAAAGCTCAAGAAGAAGGATTAATTTTATTTTGGTTGTTGTTTGAACAAAAAGCAGCTCGCATCACTCCCCCACTAACTATTTCTGAAAAAGAAATTAAAGAAGGTTGTGATAAAATTTTAAAGATATTAAACAGTTTAAAAAGCTAAAACTTGTGGATTACTTTGTTGACAAGCTTTTTTAAAGTTTGTAAAAGATAAAAGTAAATATCCTAAATTTATACATAATATAAATCGACTATTTTATGATGAATCTGAATCAAAATGAAGGAAAAAATTATCCCTTAACGAGATTCGAAAACATGCTTAAAACCAATGACATCTATTTTTTTGATGCCGATGAGTTTGAGTTGATTATTTCTTATTATATGGATGTCGGCAAAATTGCATTAGCTCGAAAAGCAGCAAAAATCGCTTTTGACCAACACCCGGATTCTTCTTTATTAAAATTATTAAAAGTCGAAATTCTTCTTTATGAAAATAAATTAGATAAAGCAGAAGAAATCCTAAATGATCTTTATGAAATAGAACCTTATAATCCTGAGATTTTTATTCAAAAAGCTAATATTTTATCCAAACAACTGCTTCATCAAGAAGCTGTGGAAGTATTAAAAATTGCTGAAGATATTTTAGGAGAGGATGAGGAAGTTTTTTCTATGATCGCCATGGAATATATGTTTTTAGAAGATTTTGAAAAAGCCAAAGATTATTACATCAAATGTTTGGCTTTAGATGAAACCGATTCTTCTGCCTTACATAATATTATCTATTGTTTTGATTACCTCAATCAGTCACAAAAAGCCATTGATTTCTTGTTGCAGTTTATTGACAAAAATCCTTATTCAGAAATTGCATGGCATCAGTTGGGTTTACAATACAGAGCACTTGAAGAAAACAAAAAAGCTTTAGAGGCTTTTGATTTTGCCATTATTGCTGATGATACTTTTATGGGAGCGTATATGGAAAAAGCTAAACTTCTTGAAAATTCGGGGAATTATGAAGAAGCCATAGCTTGTTATCTCACCACTCTGGAATTGGAAGACGCTACTGCTTTTGCTTATCTACACATCGGAAAATGCTACAACAAAATGGGACAATCCGGTCCGGCATTAGATTATTTCAATAAATCTTTACAAGCAGATCCTTTATTGGATAAAACTTGGCTTACCATTACGAAGTTTTATTTTGAAAGAAAACATTTTGAAAAAGCTCTTTATTATATAGAAAAAGCCATCAATATTGACGAGAAAAATATTCGTTATTGGAAACTTTACGCTAAAATAAATCGACATTTAAACAGAACGGAAGAAGTAAAAATAGCTTTACATAAATGTGAAGAACTCAGCTATATTGATTTTGAAAACAGCATTACAACTTGTGATATTTTAATTGAAAGCGAAGTTTATGATGAAGCTTTAACTGAAATAGAAAAAGCTTATGAGAAATTTCCTGAAACTGCAGAAATAGAATACAGATTAGCCGGTTTACATTTAAGCTTAAACAACCCAAAAGAAGGATTATTTCATCTTCATAATGCTTTAAACTTAGATGCAGATTATGCACCTATTATGGAAGATCTTTTCCCTGATATTTTTGCCAATTTAACTCTTGAGGAGTTTTTAAATAAAAATGGATTTGAGCTATAAGTTATTGATATTTGGTAAAAATATCTGAAGCAATATTATAAGCTGATTCAAAACTGGTCATTTTGATATTGTTTTCTATTTTTTCAGCATTAAAATAAGAAAGCATTTTTTCTGTTGGCATATTTCCTGTCAAATCATCTTTTGCCATCGGGCAACCTCCAAACCCTTGAATAGCTCCGTCAAATCTACGACATCCTGCTTCATAAGCTGCATTTACTTTTTCATGCCAAGAATCCGGAGTAGTATGTAAGTGCGCTCCAAATTCTATATCAGGATAAGCTGAAACAAGATTTTCAAACAAATAAGTTATGGTTTCCGGATTTGAAGTTCCAATGGTATCGGAAAGCGATAAGATTTTCACGCCCATTTTAGAGAGTTTTTCTGTCCATTCTCCTACAATTTCCACATTCCAAGGATCGCCATAAGGATTTCCAAATCCCATAGACAAATAAGCTACCACTTCTTTATTGGTTTTTTCTGCGATATTTAAAATTTCCTGAAGAATCTCAACAGATTGTGCTATAGTTTTGTGGGTATTTCTCATCTGAAAATTCTCTGAAATAGAAAATGGATACCCCAAATACTGAATTTCTTGATGTTGAGAAGCATCTTGAGCTCCGCGGATATTTGCTACAATAGCCAATAACTTACTTTGTGTTTTTGACAAATCTAAATTGGCTAAAACCTCAGCTGTATCTTTCATTTGAGGAATAGCTTTTGGCGAAACAAAACTTCCAAAATCAATGGTATCAAATCCACAACGCAACAAAGCTTGAATATAATCTATCTTTTTTTCTGTTGGTATAAAATCCTTAATGCCTTGCATAGCATCTCGCGGACATTCTATCAGTTTAATTTTTTCCATGCTTCAAATATACTAAAAGAAAAAGTTATGTTTTTTAATTTTTGAAATCTCTGCTTTCAAATTATTTCTTATCAAGAATCGCCTGATTAATTTCCTTAATCAATTTTGGACCTTCATAAATAAATCCGGTGTAAAGTTGAACTAAACTCGCTCCTGCTTCTATTTTCTCTAAAGCATCTTCTGCAGAATGAATTCCTCCTACGCCGATAATAGGGAAGGATTGATTACTTTTTTCTGCTAAAAAACGAATCACTTCAGTAGATTTTTTGGTTAATGGTTTTCCGCTCAATCCACCGGTTTGATTTTTGTTTGCTGAAGTTAAGCCTTCTCGAGAAATGGTGGTGTTGGTGGCAATCACTCCATCTATTTTGGTGATTTTTACAATTTCAATAATATCTAAAAGCTGTTCTTCTGTTAAATCCGGGGCAATTTTCAATAAAATTGGTTTAGGATTTTCTTTCTTTTTATTGAGTTCTTGAAGTGTTTTCAACAAATCCGTTAAGGGTTTTTTATCTTGTAATTCCCTTAAATTCGGAGTATTGGGAGAACTCACATTCACTACAAAATAATTGACATACGGAAAAAGTGCTTCAAAGCAGATTTTATAATCTTCTACTGCTTTTTCATTAGGGGTAGTTTTATTTTTTCCAATATTTCCGCCAATTAATACTTCATTATTGTTTTTTTTCAAACGTTCGATAGCGGTTTCCACTCCTCCGTTATTAAATCCCATTCTATTGATAATCGCATTGTCAGATTTCAATCTGAACAATCTTTTTTTAGGATTTCCGGCTTGAGGTTTTGGCGTTAAAGTTCCGATTTCTATAAATCCAAATCCCAATCCTGATAATTCTTTATAGAGTTTTGCATCTTTATCAAAACCTGCTGCTAATCCTACCGGGTTTTTAAATTTTAATCCAAAAACTTCTCTTTCTAATCTTTTATCTTGAAGATGATATTTGTTTTTTAAAATATTTTTTATGCCGGGAATTTTAAAAGTAGAACGCAAAAAAGAAAAAGTGAACTGATGAATTTTCTCAGGATCAAACTTAAAAAGTATGGGGCGGAAAATAGATTTATACATAACTTCAGGTTTTCGCAAAAATAATCCAATTCACTAAATAAGTAGTAATTTTATCAAAGACTTTGTGGTGGATTGTCAATTCACTATTTTTGACGACAATTAAAATTAATTATTCTAATCTGGTTTATAAAAACACAATAAAATGATAGATAAACAAAAACTCATCAAGCGTTTTGAAAGCTATGTCACGGTTTACACCGAAAGTGATCCCACAACAAATACTACTCCAAGTACAGAAAGACAATGGGATTTAGCTCATCAGCTTGTAGAAGAGTTAAAAAACATTGGCATGAGCGATGTCACTATTGATGAACATGCTTATGTAATGGCTACTTTACCCAGCAATGTAGAAGGAGATATTCCGGTGATTGGTTTTATTGCTCATATGGATACCTCTCCGGATTTTACGGGGAAAGATGTAAAACCGCAAATAGTAGAAAACTACGACGGAAAAGATATTGTTTTAAATGAAGAAGAAAACATTATACTTTCTCCGGATGAATTTAAAGAATTGGCTAATTATAAAGGACAAACTTTAATTACCACAGACGGAACTACACTTTTGGGAGCTGATGATAAAGCAGGAATTACAGAAATTGTTTCTGCAATGGAATATTTAATCAACCATCCTGAAATTCCACATGGAAAAATCAGGGTTTGTTTTAATCCTGATGAAGAAATTGGTTTGGGTGCTCACAAATTTGATGTAGAAAAATTTGGTGCAAAATGGGCTTATACTTTAGATGGAAGTACAATAGGAGAATTAGAATATGAAAACTTTAATGCAGCCGGAGCTGTGGTTAAAGTAAAAGGAAAAATGGTTCATCCGGGATATGCTAAGGGTATTTTAGTAAACAGCATGTATATTGCTCAAGATTTCATCAATTCTTTACCCAGATTAGAAACTCCTGAACACACAGAAGGACGTGAAGGTTTTTTCCATTTATATGATATTAAAGGAGAAGTTGAAGAAACTGTTTTGCAGTACATCATCAGAGATCACGACAAAGAACAGTTTGAAGCGCGCAAAAAAGTGATGCTTGATTTGGCAAAAGAAATCAATGCTCAGCATGGAAAAGAAGTGATTGAAATAGAAATAAAAGATCAATATTATAATATGCGAGAAAAGGTTGAACCGATGATGCATATTATTGAAATTGCTGAAGAAGCTTATAAAGAAGTTGGCGTAAAACCTATCATTAAACCTATTCGTGGAGGAACAGATGGCGCGCAACTGTCTTTTAAAGGTTTACCTTGTCCTAATATTTTTGCCGGTGGTCATAATTTCCACGGACGTTATGAATATGTTCCGGTAGAAAGCATGCAAAAAGCTGCAGAAGTAGTCATCAAGATTGCGGAATTAACTGCAAAAGTTTATCAAGATTAAGGATTTAAATTTTTCTTGAATTTATTATAAAAGTCAACGTTGATATTAAAAATTTAGCGTTGACTTTTATTTTTTCTATTCCATAAAAAAAGCTGCCTTTACAGACAGCTTTTACTGTTTTTATATTCTTTTGGTATTAATTTTAGATATTTTATTTTTTATTCTCTTCAGGATTATTCCTTTTCTGTGTCATTTCAAGTGAAATTGCAGAACGATCAAAAGTAATTTTTCCTGCACCTGTTTCTAAAACAACAGTATCGTTTTTATCCACTAAGTCTAAAACTCTACCGTGCATTCCACTTTTTGTAACTACTTTATCTCCTTTTTTAAGATTTGAAGAAAATTCTTTTTCTTTTTTTCTTTGTTTCACTTGAGGTCTAATCATAAAAAAATAAAAGACCGCAAAAATTAATATTAAGGGTAATAAACTTTGTAAACCTTCCATATAAATTAATTATTACTCAATAGTTGCGGAGAAAGTCAATACCTCACTTCCAGTTTTTGTATTTGTTGTTAATCTAACATTTTTATGTTGTTTTCCTGATCTTCCTCTTGCATCAAACTTTACCAGCATAGACCCTTTTTCCCCCGGCTGAATTGGATCTTTTGACCACTCAGGAACAGTACAACCACAGCTTGGTTTTGCTTCCATTACTCTTAAAGGCACGTCTCCTGTATTGGTGAAAGTAAATTCATGCTCTAACATTTCTCCGTTTTGAACAGTTCCAAAGTCATAATTATTATCATCAAAAGTCAATTCAGGAAATTTATCAGCTGAATTTTCTTGACTTCCTTCATTTTGAGTTTGTGTAACTTCAGTTGATTTGTTTTCCATTTGCTGAGAAGCCTTACCTTCATCTTTACAAGAAGCAAAAGCAATCATAGCTATTGCCGCTAATAGTAACATTGTTTTTTTCATTTCTAGTCGATTTAAATAAGTTTTATAATTGTTTCAACCGTCAAAGTTAATAAAAATTTAATCATTTATCTCAAACCTCTGCCAGATTTATTCAGTTTGCCATTTTGTTGATATTCTTTTGAAATTTTATCCAACACTCCATTGATAAAGACGCTGCTTTTTGGCGTACTGTATTCTTTTGAAATTTCAAGATATTCGTTTATGCTTACTTTAACAGGAATAGTAGGAAAATAAGAAAATTCACATAAAGCCATTTTTAAAAGTATTGCATCTATTTCTGCTAATCTGTCTTGATCCCAATTTAAAGTTTTCTTTTCAATATCTGCTTTAAAATCGGCTTCATACATTAATGTGCGTTGAAATAAGCTAAAAGCAAATTCTCTATCGTCTTCATTTTTAAAAAGTCTGGGCAAACGAAAAGCTCCTTTTTTCTTAAATCTTTCCAAAGTTCTAACCACCGCTGTATTTACGATAGGCAAATCATCCATCCAAGTTAATTTATGATCTTCATAATATTCATGAAGCTTAACGTTGGGAGCTACAAACTCTTTAAAAAACGCAATCAAGAATTTTTTGTCTTCTGAAAAACTTGCTTCCGGTTTTGCGGTATAGTTTTTATACAATTCAGATTGTCTTAACTCATTCCACAACATTTGCACATATCCGGGCTCTCTAAACCAATGTGTTAGTTTTTTCTTCTCCAACAACTCATTATATTCTTCAGAATCTTCTATTTGTTTAAGCAGTTTGTTTTCAACAAAGTTTAAATTCGGATTGATATCTTCTTGAGTGGGCAAATATTTTGAACGAGATCTTTCAATAAAATCTACAGCTTGATTTTTTACTTCTACCAAAAGAGAAAGATTCAACAAAAACATATCATACATATCTGCCATGCTTTTATCGAGAAATTTCTTTTCTGCAGACATATTGTCAACATCATTTCGGGCTAAAGAATATAAGGATTGCATCACTTTTACTCTAATATGTCGTCGGGTAAGCATAATTTAAATAATGAAATTTTATTCAGTTTTTTACTCTTGAGAAAACGGTTTGCAAAAGTAAGGCTTTTTTAGGGATTCTTGATTTTTAAAAACACTTTGTTTTTCAACAACTAAAAGTTAATAATTTTTTAGCAATAAATCCTAAGCCTTCCTCTTCTGTTAGTTCTTTTTAAACCTTTACCTTTGCAAATTATAAGTTATGGATTTACAATTAATTTTATTCATACAAATTTCGAAAAATTAAGTGGTAATCTTTCATGAAAGCATTACGATACCTCAATAAATATTTTGTAAAATACAAATGGCGATTAATTTTCGGTATTATTATTACCATTCTTGCCAGAGTTTTTGCTGTTTATGTTCCGCGTTTTGTTGGAAACGGAACAGATTTAATTGCGCAATATTTAAATGGTGAAATTTCAGACGACGCTTTTTTTAAAAGTGAATTAACACAAACTATCTTGTTGATTTTTGCTGTAGCGCTTATTTCTGCTGTTTTCACTTTTTTAATGCGACAAACTTTTATTGTTGTTTCCAGGAATATTGAATTTGACTTAAAAAATGAAGTTTTTGATCAATATCAAAAACTGTCTTTGAATTTTTATAAGCAAAACAGAACAGGAGATTTGATGAATCGTATTAGCGAAGATGTTTCAAAAGTCAGACTTTATTTAGGTCCGGCTTTGATGAACACTTTTTCTACCGTTACTATGTTTGTTGTCGTATTGATTTATATGCTGAATAAAGCTCCGATTTTAACGCTTTATACTGTTGCTCCTTTTCCGATTTTATCTTATTTGATTTATAAAATCAGCCAAGCTATTCATCACAGAAGTACAATTGTTCAAGAATATCTTTCTCATTTAAGCACTTTTACACAAGAAAGTTTTAGCGGTATTTCGGTGATAAAATCCTATGGAATCCAAAAACAAATCAATGATGATTTTTCTGATTTGGCAAACACCAGCAAAAACAAACAGATTGATTTGGCAAAAATGCAAGCTTTTCTTCATCCTTTAATTGCTTTATTGATAGGTGGAAGCAATGTTTTAGTGATTTTTATTGGAGGTCGTCAACTCATCAATGGTCAAATTGAAAATGTAGGAACAATTGTAGAGTTTTTACTGTATGTAAATATGTTGACTTGGCCTGTTACCAGTGTGGGTTGGATTACCACATTAATCCAACAAGCAGAAGCTTCTCAAAAACGAATCAATGAATTTTTACAAGTAAAACCTGAAATCTTTAATAAAACAGAAGAAAACACTCCGATAAAAGGAAAAATAGAATTCAAAAATGTGAGTTTTACCTATGATGACACTAATATCACTGCGCTTAGAGATGTTTCTTTTACCGTAAATCCGGGAGAAACTTTAGCTATTTTAGGAAAAACCGGAAGTGGAAAATCTACAATTTTAGAATTAATCGGACGACTTTATGATATTGAAAAAGGAGAAATTTTAATTGATGGAATTCCTATAGATCAACTCAATTTAGAAGATTTGAGAAATGCTTTGGGATATGTTCCACAAGATGCGTTTTTATTTAGTGATTCCATTAAAGATAATATCAGATTTGGCAATAAAAATGCCGGAGAAAAAGAAGTAATTCAAGCCGCTAAAAATGCAGCAATCCATGAAAATATCATCGGGTTTAAAAATTCTTATGATACAGTTTTAGGAGAGAGAGGGTTAACTTTATCAGGCGGACAAAAACAACGAGTTTCTATTGCAAGAGCTTTGGTTCAAAATCCTAATATTTTCTTATTTGATGATAGTCTTTCTGCTGTAGATACAGAAACTGAAGAAGAAATCTTGAATAACCTCAACCATATTTCAAAAGAAAAAACCACTATTATTGTCAGTCATAGAATTTCTACCATCAAAAATGCTGATAAAATTATTGTTTTAGACAACGGATTGGTAATTGAAGAGGGAAATCATGAAAGCTTGATTAAAAACTCCGGTCATTACGAAGAACTTTATAAAAAACAACTCAGCGAAAAAGATAATTAATCTTTATTTGCTTTAAAAGGTTTTTTTTAGCATTTTTGAACCCGAAACGGTACAAAACCTTATATGATTATGAATGAAAATGAGAACAAACACGGTGTACATTCCAAAGTGTTAAGAGCAGGAAGACGTACTTATTTTTTTGATGTGCGCTCTACTAAAGCAGATGATTATTACCTAACCATCACTGAAAGTAAAAAATTCACCAATGAAGATGGGTCTTTTTACTTCAAAAAACACAAAATTTTCTTATATAAAGAAGATTTCAAAGATTTTGAAGACATCTTAAGTGAAATGACTTCTTTTATTATAGCGGAGCGTGGAGAAGTAGTGATCAGTGATAAACACGATGACAACTTTAACAATGAAACCGAAGAGAAAGTTGAAGTCCCGGAAAACAGTTTTACCGACATCAGCTTTGAAGATATTTAAGTAGAAGAAAAAGAAATTATCAAAAAACGCCAATTCCATTTTAAAGAATTGGCGTTTTTTGATTTGTATAAAAGTGTTTATCGTTTTTGCTTTTTAAAGTGGGAAAACAAATGTCAACACATAATTTGATAAGGTATTTTTAATTTCCGCTTGATTTGAAAATCCGGTGTGGAGTAAATCCTTATTATAATCTCGTTTAGACCAAGCGTAAGCAAAATCAATCTGCACTCCTCCAAAATTATATCCTAAGCCTGCTGAATATCCTATCAAATTTCCTATCATTTTATTTTTATAAGGGGTTTCTTCATAACGATATCCCGCACGTAAACTGAAATCTTTGATTTTATATTCTCCTCCTACTCTAAAAGTAGAAACCGCTTGCAATTCATCTTTTATTTCTTGATTCTCCGCATCAAATCTACCTGAAGTAAATTTTGTATTCGAATAATCTCTGTAAGAATAATCAAAACTGATCAATCCGGAATTTCCAAATACAGAGGCTACACTTGCATTTACGCGTCCCGGAGTACGCATGCTGTAATTCGGATATACGTTTACAACTTGTGGATTTACAATAATTTCTCCAAACTCCGTATGTTTAGTTCTCAAAAACTGACTGGTTTCTTTACTTATTCTATACCAAGTAGGCGATTCATATGTAAGTCCGACTCTCATCATATCTCCTATTCTGGCAATTCCTCCAATTTGCATAGAAAAACCATCTCCTTTAGTATCTAAATAATTTCCAAAGTTGATTTCACTTATTTTACTATTTCCCGGAATCCCTTCATTTATTATAGAAGTCTGACGAAAATCAATGTGATGACTATTTAAATTCAATCCTAAATAAAACTGATCATTTAAAGCTACCCCTCCATTAAAACTGATTTTTCCATTCATTCCCCTTTCATAATTCTCATAAAAATGATTGAAAGTATTTCCGCTTACATTTGACTCATAAGCCGTGTTTCCTATATCTTCAGGATCTACAGGATCAAAAAGATAAGCTTCATATCCTAAATAAGCAGTTTGCAATCTGTTGTTGTTAAAAAAGTCCTCTTCACTTCCTAATTTACTATATAAACCATCTAAACTTTGTCCATTTGATGGTATAAAATAACCTAAAGGCACACCTTGTGCAAAATTTAAAAACCTATCACTTACTGTTTCATTGCTTTGTCCGGCTGCTTTAAATCTATTTTGAAAAGAATTTGTTCGATCATAAGAAATTCCAAAACTCATTCTTGAAACTGTAGCGGTTTCATCATAATTATTAAACACAAACACAACTCCTCCTTGATTTAAATCAAGATTGTTGTTGCGATAAGAGTTTTCTTCATTTAAATAACTTGTTTTATTTTCATAAGCTCCCATATTTAAACTGAAGGTAGCTTGATTGGTTAAAAAAACTGCTGAACTTGCCGGGTTGAGTTTTATGGCAGACATATCTCCTCCTAATGCACCAAATGCTCCTCCCATCGATACAAACCTTGCTGTTCCATCTAATTCATCTAAAGAATAACGAACTGCATCTGTAATATCTTGAGCTTTTATTGCACTAACACAAAAGAATAAACTTATGATAAGAAGTATTTTTTTCATCGTATTATTTTTAGCTTGATTTTTAGTAAGTGAATTTTTAAAGAAAGAAAAAGAAGTGAAAGATTATTTTTTAATTTATTCTTTCTCCTTCTTTTTCTCTTTTTATTATCTACTTCTTCCTGAAGAACGTATTGCCCCACTACTTCGCGCTCCTGAACTACGAGTTGGTGTTGACCTCATAGTAGGCGCACTTTGTCTTCGCGTCGGAGCTGAATAGTTTGTAGATCTACTACTTCTGTTGGTATTTGTATTTCTGTTGCTTCTCGTATTACTTCTTGCAGGAGCGGTATTTCTTTGTGTACTATTATAAAATCCACTTCTATTATTTCGAGATGTACTTCGTTGTGGCGTAGAAGTTCCCCTGTTATTTACTCTGGGTTGAGTTCCTCTGTTTGTCCTTTGATTATTTGTAGGAGAGACTCTATTATTGGTGTTACCACTTCTTGTGTTAACACCTCTTCTGCTTCCTCCTGCATTTATATTCTTAGGATTTCTCACCTGCGAATTTCTTGCATCAGAAGATGTATTACTTCTACTTGAAGGTGTCCTTGTTTGTGTATTTGCTTCACGACGACTACTGTTATCAGTTGTTCTGCTGTTTACTTCTCTACGAGAATTAGCTGTTTCTCTGCTTCCTGAATTTACGTCTCTTCTGGTGGTTGTACTTCTGTTATTAGCATTAATATCACGACGCGTATTCCCGCTTGCAGCATTTCTACTTGCATTTGAAGTATTTATAGCTCTTCTACTAACTGTATTAGCATTTGAAAGTCCAAGACCACTTCTTGAAGATCTTCCTGTCGCAAAATTATTATATCCTCTTCTTCCACTATGATAAGATCTATAATTAGAAGAAGCGTAATAATTATTATAGTATCCACCGTAATATCCACCATAATATCCATAATATGGGGAATGATAATATCCTGCAGAACCAAATCCATATCCTAATCCGAAGCCAAAATACCAGCTATTGTAATATCCGCCCCATCCCCAATTCCAATATCCGGGATAATAATATCTATATCTTGGATAATAATAGTAATAACTTGGCCCATAGTACCAAGGATCATACATATAAGGATTGTAATAAGAGCTTCCGTAATAATTAATATTTACCGTTGTAGGATTTGTTCCCCAAGCAGTATTTGCCGGAGCATACTCATCTTCATAAACATATTCATCTTGATAAGCCTGTCCGTTTTCAGAAGAATACCCATCGGCATCTACAAAAACTTCTTCCTCTTCTTGATTCATATACTCACTCATTTGAGCAAGTTGTTCATTTTGATTAGCAAAATATCCTTTATACTTATTTGTATTTGAGGTAGTTTGCGTTGTATTTCTATTTTGCCTTTCATTTTTCGCATAGATTCCGTCAGCACCGGAGTCTGCAGAACCACACGCACTTAATAGAAAAGCCCCCATAAGTGCAAATACGAAATATGACTTTTGCAATATTTTATTTGAGAACCTCATATCTTTCGTGTTTTTATTGTTTGATGTTTAAATTTAGCTAATTTTGTCGAACTTAAAAAATTCATTAACTAAAGAGCAACATTTGTGCCAAAGATTATGGCTAAAAAACTTACATCACGAGAAAAAGATTATTCTAAATGGTATAACGAATTGGTTATTGCTGCTGATTTAGCTGAGAATTCAGCTGTTCGCGGTTGCATGACCATCAAACCACACGGCTATGCAATTTGGGAAAAAATGCAAGCAAAACTGGATCAGATGTTTAAAGACACCGGACACAAAAATGCTTATTTCCCCTTATTTGTTCCTAAGAGCATGTTTGAAGCTGAGGAAAAAAACGCCGAAGGATTTGCTAAAGAGTGTGCTGTTGTTACCCATTACAGATTAAAAAACGATCCTGACAAAAAAGGAAAACTCATAGTAGACCCCGAAGCTAAGTTAGAAGAAGAATTGATTGTACGTCCTACTTCTGAAGCCATTATCTGGAATACTTATAAAGGATGGATTCAATCTTACAGAGATTTACCTATTAAAGTAAACCAATGGGCGAATGTTGTCAGATGGGAAATGCGAACTCGACTTTTCTTGCGTACAGCAGAATTTCTTTGGCAAGAAGGACACACTGCTCACACCACAAAAGAAGAAGCTATAGAAGAGGCTGAATTAATGAACAGTGTTTATGCTGATTTTGTAGAAAACTTTATGGGAATTCCGGTTGTACAAGGATTAAAAACCGAAAGCGAAAGATTTGCCGGTGCAGTAGAAACGTATTGTATTGAAGCTTTAATGCAAGACGGAAAAGCACTGCAAGCAGGAACTTCTCATTTCTTAGGACAAAATTTCTCTAAAGCTTTTGATGTAAAATATACTTCAAAAGAAGGAAAACTCGAACATGTTTGGGCAACAAGCTGGGGAGTTTCTACCCGATTAATCGGTGCACTTATTATGACACACAGCGATGACCACGGATTGGTTTTACCGCCAAAACTTGCTCCTACTCAAGTGGTGATTGTTCCTATATATAGAAAAGAAGAAGATCGAAAGAAAATCGCAGAAGTAGCAGAACAGTTTGTCGAAAAATTTAAAGCAGAAGGAATTGCTGTTGAATTTGACGACAGAACGAATTACAAACCCGGTTGGAAATTTGCTCAACATGAAATGCAAGGTGTTCCGGTTAGGATTGCAATCGGTCCTAAAGATTTAGAAAAAGGAACCGTAGAAATTGCAAGACGCGATACGCTTGAAAAAACTTTTGTAAAACAAGAAGAAGTTTTAGACAAAGTAAAACACTTGATGAAAGAAATTCAAGAAAACTTGTTTACCAAAGCAAGAAAGTTTCGTGATGACCACATTACCAAAGTAGATACTTTTGAAGAATTTAAAGAAGTCTTAAATACTAAAGGTGGATTTATTGCTGCTCATTGGGATGGAACAATGGAAACAGAAGAGAAAATAAAAAAATTAACCAAAGCAACTATCAGGTGCATACCTTTAGATGCTGATAATGAAGAGGGTAAATGCGTTTTAACAGGCGAAAAATCTTCAAAAAGAGTCTTATTTGCAAAGGCATATTAAACTTTTTTGAAAATAATTCGAAAAAAGTTTTGCTCAATTGAAAGTTTGTTATATATTTGCATCGCATTTGAAAATTGGTCCGTTCGTCTAGTGGTTAGGACGTCAGGTTTTCATCCTGATAGCAGGGGTTCGATTCCCCTACGGACTACAAAGAGAAATTAAAAGTTAATATGGCAACGCACAAATCAGCAATTAAACGTATTCGAAGTTCAGAAACCAAACGTCTTCGAAATCGCTACCAGCACAAATCAGCTCGAACTGCTATCAAGAAGTTAAGAAATGCTGATAAAGCTGAGGCAGAAAAACTTTACCCGGAAGTCATTTCTAAAATTGACAAATTGGTAAAGAAAAACATTATTCACAAAAATAAAGCTGCTCACTTAAAGTCTGACTTAACAAAACACGTTAACGCACTTTAAGCGTCAAAAACATTTCAAAAAAGAAGCCTTTTTGCTTAACTGCATTAAGGCTTTTTTTTTGACTTTAAACTAATTTTAAAATACTCTTTGATTATATTTCTATATTTGTATTATCTAAATTGAAGTTTATTTTTTCTGCCGCCTTAAATAAAAAATTAAACTATGTCATTGTTAGGTTTTATTTTGTTTAGGAGTGTTTACTATCAAAAATTATCATGAAAAAAAATCTTTTTATTTTTTTAGTACTATTTGGTTTTTTAAATTCTTGCACTAAAGACGCAAAAGAAACTTCAGATTTATTAGGATTTATCCCACCGAAAACTGCAGCAATTCTAAAAACTGAAAATCTTTCTAAATTTGCACAAGAATTAAATCAAAATGCCTTAGTCAACGCAAATACAGATTTGCCGGTTATTGATTTCTTTAAATCTTCTTATCATCCTATTGATCAATTAAAACTCTCCAAAGAATCTTTATGGACTTTTTCTGTGATTGGAAGAGATGAAATTGCTACTACTCTGATTACGCCTACTATCTCTAAACCCTTAGATTCTTTAGATTTAAAAAAAGTAAACAGCTTTGATTATAATGGAGTTGAAGTAAAAGAGTACAAGGTGGAAGAAAAATCTATTTATGGCGCAAAAGTGGAAGGTATTCTTGCTTTTGGTGATTCTAAATTGGTTATTGAAAACATCATCCGTTTAGCAAAAGATAAATTTACTCCTGACCCAAAATTAGAAAGAATTTTTAAATCTTCTTCAAATAAACGTGTTTCTACTTTTATAAATATTGAGGAATTTGAAAAATTAAACGCTATTATTTTCCCTAACAATCCTCCTGTCTATCTGAATAATTTCAGTGATTGGGCAGCAGTTGATATAGAATTAAAAAATGACAGATTTCACCTCAGTGGCGTGAGTATTCCCGAACAAAAAAATGTGTTGGGAATTTTTAATAATCTAAAGCCACAGAAAAATGAAATTGCACAAATCACCCCTTCCGGTGCTACGGGATTTTATAGTTTTAGTTTTGATGATTTTGCTCAACTTTCAGAAAACATTTCTTTTTACAGAAAAGAAGAATACCCTAAAATAAACACTGCTTTGTTATCTTCTACTCCTGAAATTGGAACTATTTATATTGGAGATACAAAAGCCGTTGTTTTAAAATCTATAGACGCAGAAGAAACAGCTCATTTTTTACAAGGAGAAGGAGAGTTAATGAAAACTCATCGCGAAAGTGATATCTACAGTTTTAAAGATCCTAATTATTTTTATGAAGCTTTAAATCCTTTGATTAAAATTACCGATTTAGGTTTTTACACCCAAATAGATTCCTTTTTTATTTTTGCTCAAAATAAAAACACACTTGAAAATATCATTTCTAACTATCGCAATAAAACTGTTTTAGCCGAAAGTGAATCCTATAAAAAAATCGCCAAAAGATTTGATGAAAAATCTTCTATATTAATTGCCGGAAATACTAAGAATATTTTAAAAGATATTTCTAACAGAGTTTCTTCTCAACACAAATCATCTTATGAAAAAGCTGACCTGTTGAGTTTTAATATGAGTGCTCTACAATTTATCAGTCACGATAACTTTAATTATATACATGGAGAAATTTCAGCCTCTAAACCCGGAGAAGCTATTGTTGGTGGTATTCAAACCCAAAGTTTTAAACCTGAAGAAGAAATCACAAACGGACCTTGGTTTTTCGAAAATTGGAGAACAAAAGATTATGATGTTATTCTACAAGGAGAATCCAACACTTTATATGCATATAACGAAAATGGAAAACTACGTTGGAAAAAACAATTGGATGGCCCAATCTTAGGAGATATTAAACCAATAGATATCTATCAAAATAAAAGAATTCAAATGGCTTTTACCACTCCGCAAACTTTTTATATCATCGATAGAGAAGGAAATGTGGTAAAACCTTTTAATAAAACTTTTAAAAACACAATTACCCAGCCTTTAGCTGTTTTTGATTATAACAAAAATGGAACTTTTAGGTTTATTATAACCCAAGGCAATAAACTTACTATGCTTGATAAAAACTTGAAAACTGTAAAAGGATTCGAGTTTACTTCTGCTAAAAGTGCCATTTTACAAACCCCAAAACACTTTAGAGTTGGAAATAAAGACTATATTATTATTCCTGAAGAAGCAGGAAAACTACATATTTTAAATCCGCGAGGACAAACCAGAGTCAAAGTAAACAGAAATATAGATTTTTCTGATAATGAGTGGTATTTATATAATGATTTGTTTGTTTCGACAGACAAACAAGGTCAATTGATAAAAATTGATCGAAATGGTGGAATTAGCATAGATAAATTAAGTTTGGATGAACACAACAAGATTGATGCTACCGCCAAAACACTGGTTACTTTTTCTGAAAATCAATTGAGCATCAAAGGAAAAACCACTAAATTGGATTATGGTTTATATTCAAAACCTAAGATTTTCTATTTACAAGATAAGTTATACATCAGCATCACAGACATGCAAGAGCATAAAGTGTATTTATTTGACAGTAGTTCTAAATTGCTTTCCGGTTTTCCTGTTTATGGAAACTCTGCAATAGATTTACAATTTTTCCCTAACCAAGGGGTAAAGTTAATTGTAAAAGGAGAAAAAGACAGCGCTTTGATTTATGATGTAAAATAAGATTAATAAAATCCATAAAAAAAGGCTGTAGTTTTGATGAACACAGCCTTTTTACATTTTATAGTTTTATCTTCAAGTTTAATCTTCCTGAAACATTTCATTGAGTTTTAATCTCAATTTTCTGTAATAATCTTCAAATAACCATTCTTTATAATTATTGGTGTTATTGATAATACAGTAACAATATTGACGCACTCTGTCTCGAATATCTTCTTTCAATTCTCTGGCAAGAATACGCGCATCAAAAATATCTTCACTATTTTCTTTACACATTTGTGCATGTTGCGCAATTGAAGCTTCTAAAACCTCTTTGGATTTCCGTCCATTATTCATTGCTTTGTTGTATTCGCCTTTGATGTCAAAAGTTACAGTTTCACTATTTTTAAATAGTTTTCTAACTTCTTCCGGCATTTCATAAACAAATTGACGCTCAATATCTTCGTCATCAATAATATTATCTAAGAAATATTCCGGATTTTCAAAAATAAGTTGCCAATCCACCGGTTCATCCCATAAACCAAAGCGCGCAACATTATTTCCTAAATCGATAACATTAAATTCTTCTTTATCCGGCAAACGTCTGGATCCTCTACCAATCATTTGATAGTATAAAGTCAAAGACCTTGTTGCTCTGTTTAAAATAATGTTTCGAACATCTGGTTCATCAAAACCTGTAGTCAAAATACTTACAGAAGTCAAAATTGCATCCGGTTTTTCTCTGAACCATTTTAAGATATCTTCACGCTCTTGTTTGCTGTGCGTGTTGTCAAGATGTCGAATATCATATCCGGCTTGTTTAAAAGTTTCATAAACATACCAAGAAGTATTTATTCCGTTATTAAAAATCAATGTTTTAGTTCCTTTACATCTTTCTTCATAAGCTCCTAAAAGCTTATTTTGCATTTCCATATCTGTATAAAGATCTTCAGAAGATTTTACGGTATAATCTCCATTAATCCCTATTTGTAAAGACCCCAATTTCACGTTATAACTATAAGTATTCGCTCGTGCTAAAAACCCATCCTCTATAAGTCTTGAAATTGAATTTCCCACTACTAATTCTTGATAGTTATCTTTCATGGGGAGTTTTATATTTGAACTCAAAGGAGTTGCGGTAACTCCCAAAATAAAAGAATCTTTAAAAAATTTAAAAAGCTTTGTAAAGGAGTTGTAGTGTGCCTCATCAATAATAGTTAACCCCACGTTTGACACCTCTAAAACCTCATCATTCAAACGATTATTCAGCGTTTCTACCATAGCTACAAAACACTGAAAATCATTGTCTTTTGGAAGAGTTTTAACTTTACTATCAATGATTTTATTACGCACTCCAAAAATTTCCAACATTTTTGAAGTTTGCTTACAAAGCTCAATTCTATGCGTAAGAATAACAACTTTTTTTTCTGTTTGCTTTAAATAACGTCTTACTATTTCTGAAAAAACAACTGTTTTTCCTCCTCCTGTAGGGAGTTGATAAAGTAAATTAAAGTTATCCGGAGCATCATTCAGATACTTAAAAATCTCTTGTAAATCTTTTTCTTGATAATCGTATAATTGTTTTTCTGCGACTAATTCGGCCATAAAACTTCCTCCTATTCTTTTATTAACAACATAAACTTTGCAAAATTACACAGAAATGTCGCTTATCCCAATTAAAATCTGTTAATTGAAAAGAAAATTATTTTTTTATTTTTAATTTTATTTAACTTATATTTTTTGTGTTATAAAATATTTTCAAACATTTGTAGCCAATTTAATCCTTTTAAAATTAAATTTGCATTCTATTCATTTAACTTATAAAACTATTGTTTTGACAAATAATAAAGCTCAAAAACTGATTTTAAAAATTATTGATAATTTAAATAAAAATGGAATTGTAGCAGAAGAGGTGGTTGCTGATTTAAAAGAATTACGCCCTTATGCTGTAGATGAAAAGCGTCCTGTTGTGGCAAAAGCTATTCGTTTGGCTTATGAACACATAGATGAATTTCAAACTTTTGCTATTCCTATTCCGGAGGATGAGGATATTATCGATGAAGAAACCGGTGAAGTTATCGCTTCTGGCGAACAAGTTTCAAGCGGACCAACAGAATGCTTAATCTATTTGATCTCGTTGATTAAAAATGAAGAACACCGAAGAAATAAACAAGAACTCAGAGAGTTCAACAAAGCATTAAAACAATACGCTGATGATTTTAGCGAATTATAAATATCATCTTTCTATGATATTGAAAAAAGCTGTTCACTACTTGTGTTACAGCTTTTTTCATTTTTTCATTTACTTTTCAGGAATCCAAGGTGTTTCTTTTACACCTTTATCGTGAGCGATTTTCCTTGCCAAAACAAAAAGATAATCCGATAATCTGTTTAAATATTTCAACAAACTTTCTTCAAAATTTTCTTCATTAAACAAAGCTGTTGCCAAACGCTCTGCTCTACGACAAACTGTTCTTGAAATATGACAATAAGAAACAGTTACATCTCCACCCGGTAAAATAAAATGCTGTAAAGGAGGAAGGTTTTCATTCATTTTATCGATTTCTTTTTCCAAATCTTCTACTTGTTTTTCTCTTAACTTAGAAATTTTCAATCTTTCTTTTCCGCTTTTCATCACTGCTTTGGCAGGGTCTGTTGCCAACTCCGAACCTAATGTGAAAAGATTTTTCTGAATTTCAATCAGTTTTTTATCTGTTTCCTCATCAATTTGTTGACTTCTAATCATTCCGATATTTGTGTTGAGTTCATCAACAGTTCCATAAGTTTCTATGCGTAAATGGTATTTGGGAACTCTGGTTCCGCCAAATAATGCGGTGGTTCCTTTATCTCCTGTTTTTGTATATATTTTCATAAGTAGTTTTTAAAATTTATAAATAAATCCAAAGCTGATATTTTCTAAATCCACTCCAACCGAAAAACTGTCTGTAGATCCATCAGCTCCATTTCTTTTTACGGTTTCATAAGAAAGAACTCCTATAGCAAATTCAAATGCAAAATGTTGATTTATAAAATAACTCAATCCGGGAGTTAATCCTGCATTTATTCCGTTATTCCTTTTTTTATCAATGTTTTTTATCGAACCAAATCCCACGCCTAATTCTCCAAACAAAGAGAATTTACTTCCGGGTAAAAGATAATATCTTCCAAAAGCCTCTACCGTAAAAGCAGTATTGTCTGCAATTTTATTTCCTGAAGCATTTTTACTCGTACTTTGGCTATATCCTAAACGCCCTCCTACAGCTACAAAGTCATTGATAAAGTATCCAAACCTTGGAGAAACTTCAAATTTTTTGTTTTTCGAATTATCGGAATTTGAAACAGTGTTATACCCAATCATTCCAGAAATGTATTTATCTCCTTTCATAAAACCGTTATGGTCTTTTTTTTCTTGCGCTTGAACAGTACCAAATATGCTTATCAAAAAAATAAATAATAATAGTTTTTTCATAATTAAGATGATTTATCTTCAAAGATACGGTTTATATAAAACGGAAAAAAAGAGATTTTTATTTTTTATTTGTATTTATAATTTCATTTTGTTTCAGCCTACTATTTAGAAATTCTTATTTTTGCAAATTCAACTATATTTTATTTTAATCTAAATTAATGCAATTAACTGTTGAAAACATCATCTTAATTGGATCTATTTTACTGATAATCAGCATTCTTGCCAAAAGAGTTTCCAGTAGATTATCTGTACCTTCTCTTATTATATTTTTAGCCGTGGGAATGCTTGCCGGATCTGATGGGATACTAAAAATAGAATTTGAAAACTATAAAGCCACTCAATTTATTGGAGTTATTGCTTTAAACTTTATACTTTTTAACGGAGGTTTTTCCACCAACTGGAAAAGCGTAAAACCCATTTTATGGCAAGGTGTTATTCTTTCTACTTTAGGAGTTTTCTTAACTGCTGTGGGATTAGGAACTTTTATCTGGTGGATTTCTGATCTTTATTTAGAAGAAGGATTAAGCATTTATGAATCTTTACTTTTAGGTTCCATTGTTTCTTCTACAGATGCTGCTGCAGTATTTTCAATTCTTCGCTCTAAAGGATTGGCTTTAAAAAGTCAAATTAAACCCACTTTAGAATTAGAAAGTGGAAGTAACGACCCTATGGCTTATTTCTTAACCATTGCTTTTATTGGTTTTGTACAAAATCCGGATCAAAGTTTACTGAGTTTTATCCCGTTTTTTCTTCAACAAATTGGAATTGGCGCAGTTTGTGGAATTTTATTCGCTTATTTAGCTAAAAAATTAATCAATGTTTTAAACCTTGGGTTTGGAGGTGTTTATCCTGTTTTGGCCATAGGAATTATGTTTTTCGTCTTTTCTGCCACTGATTTTATTGGTGGAAATGGTTTCTTGGCAGTGTATTTAGCCGGTTTATATTTAGGAAATCAAAATTTGGCAAACAAACAAACCATCACCAATATGTTTGATGGTTCTGCTTGGATGATGCAGATTGTGCTTTTCATTACTTTAGGGTTATTAGTCAATCCTTCCGGACTTGTTCCTATTGTTGGATTTGGACTTTTAGTTTCCGCTTTTTTAATTATTGCCGCTCGACCTATAGGTGTTTTAATCTGTCTTTTACCTTTTAAAATGTCTGCGCAAAGAAGAGCTTATATTTCTTGGGTAGGACTTAGAGGAGCTGTTCCTATTGTTTTTGCTACTTATCCTTTGATGGCCGGTTTAGAAAACGCCGATCTCTTTTTTAATGTAGTTTTCTTTGTTTCGCTTACTTCAGTTTTATTGCAAGGAAGTACAATTCCTATTGTAGCAAGATGGTTGAATCTTTCTTTGCCTATGGAAAACAGATCTACCTCTCCTGTAGATGTTATTCAAACTCATGGAGCGCACTCTTTTGCTCGAGAAATTATTATTCCTGAAGATAATTATGCGGTGGGAAAACAAGTCAGCGAACTTAATTTTCCACAAAGTGGAATTATTGCAATGATTTCCAGAAATGATCAATTTATCACACCAAAAGGAACTACAGTTGTTCAACCGAAAGATATGTTGATTGTTTTATATGAAAATGATGAGGCTTTAGATGAAGTTTATCAGCTTTTAGGAATGAACAGAGCTTATGAAGAATACAAAGCTAATATGGATTAAAAACAATTTTCTTTAATAAAATTAAAAGTGCTACAAATTTGAATTATTTATAGCACTTTTTTTGTTTTCTAATTTTTATATAAAATTCAATGTGGAAGATGTTTTTTCAAAATTCCATATACAAAAGTTCCCAACAAAGCTCCTATAATCACGATTAATAAAGTAGGGAATCCTGCACCAAACAACACAAACATAGGTCCGGGACAAGCTCCTGTCAATGCCCAACCCAATCCAAAAATAATTCCTCCAATCAAATAACCCGAGATGGAAAAATCTTTAGGATTCAACTGCATTTCTTGTTGATCTATAGTTTTAAGATTTTTCTTTTTAATAAATTGAACTCCTATAATCCCTATGATTACAGCAGAGCCAATTATGCCATACATATGAAAAGATCCAAATTGAAACATTTCATAAATTCTAAACCAAGAGGCTGCTTCTGATTTAAACATGATGATTCCAAAGAAAACTCCTAAAATTAAATATGATAAAAATCGCATAGTTGATATTTTAAAAAATTAAAGGAAATAAAACGTGAACCATTAGCAATCCTCCTATAAAAAAACCTATTACTGCAATTAAAGAAGGAATTTGCAAATTACTCAGTCCTGAAATGGCGTGTCCGGAAGTACATCCTCCGGCATATCTTGCGCCAAAACCAACTAAAAATCCACCGATTAATAATAATATTATTCCGGTTGGAGAAGTTAAATTTGAAATATCAAAAATTTCCGGAGGCAAATAAGCTTCTCCTCCACTTTGGATATTTAAATCTTTAGAAAGTTTTTCTATTATTTTAGGATTGATTTCTACAGTATTGTTTGACATAAAGTTAGCGGCTAAAAATCCGCCTAAAACACTACCGATTAAAAACAATAAATTCCATTGTTGTTGCTTCCAATCTATTTTAAAAAAGCTTGAGAATTTCCCTGCTCCTCCAATTGTACACATTGTTCTTAAGTTTGAAGAAAATCCAAAAGTCTTTCCTAAAAACAATAATATAAACATGGTTAAAGCTAAAAGCGGACCGGCAATATACCAAGGCCAAGGTTCATAAATCCAATTCATTTCAAGCATATTTTTAATATCAATCAAAGGATTGCATTTCTACTAATTTTCGATAAGTTCCTCCTTTTTGAAGCAATTCTTCGTGTTTTCCTTGTTCAACAATTTCTCCTCTGTGCATCACAACAATATTATCTGCATTTTTAATGGTAGATAGCCTATGAGCTATCACAATAGAAGTTTTATTTTTTGTCATATTTTCTAAAGCAGTTTGCACCAACTTTTCACTTTCTGTATCCAATGCTGAAGTTGCCTCATCTAAAATCATAATGGGAGAATCTTTTAAAACTGCACGAGCAATAGAAAGTCTTTGTTTTTGACCTCCGCTTAATTTTCCTCCTGCATCTCCGATATTGGTGTCTAATCCTTGTGGTAATTCAGATACAAATTCCCAAGCGTTTGCAATTTTTAAAGCTTCAATAATTTTTTCTTCAGAAGCATTTTCATCACTTAAAGCCACATTATTTCTAACTGTATCATTAAATAAAATAGAATCTTGCGTTACCAATCCCATCAAATTTCTGAGTGATTTTTTAGTGATGTTTTTAATATTCTCTCCATCCACTTTTATTGCTCCTTCTTGCACATCATAAAAACGCGTTACCAAATTGGCAATCGTACTTTTTCCACTTCCGGATTGCCCCACCAAAGCTACACTTTGACCTTTTTTAACTTGCATAGAAAAGTTTTTCAACACTTTTTCTTCTTCATAAGCAAAAGAAATATTCTCTATGGTAATTCCGTTTTCAAAACTTTTTTTATCAATGGCATCGGCTTCATCTCTGATATTGGTTTCTGTTTCTATAATTTCCAAAATACGTTCTGCACTGGCATTTCCTTCTCGAATACTGTAAGAAGCTTTTGAAATATTTTTTGCCGGCGTCAAAATATTATAAGTCAAAGTTAGAAATCCGATAAAAGTTGCAGCATCCAGAGTTTCATCAATCAACACCATTCTTCCGCCAAACCAAAGTATTACAGTGATGACCACCACTCCTAAAAATTCACTCATCGGAGAAGCCAATTGCTGACGATGCAATAAGCTGTTCAGAATTCTGTTTAATCGATCTACACTATCTCCAAAACTTTTTCTGAATCTTTCTTCTGCATTAAACCCTTTGATGATTTTTAAGCTTGAAAGTGTTTCTTCTACCAAAGAAAGAAAATGTGCACTTTCTTCTTGTGCTTTTGTTGAATCAGATTTTAATTTCTTTCCAATTGCAGAAATAATTCCTCCGGAAATCGGTAAAAACACAAACACAAAAATGGTTAATTTCCAACTGATTAAAATCATTCCTGCCAAAGTGAAAATTATGGTCAAAGGTTCTTTTACAAACATTTCCAACATTTTCAAGAAAGAAGTTTGAATCACTTGCACATCGCTGGTAATTCTGGAAATAAAATCTCCTTTTCGTTTTTCTGTAAAAAAGGAAATCGGCAATTCTGTTATCTTTTCATAAATTTTATATCTGATATCTCTCAACATTCCGTTTTGTAGAGAAGCGATAAAATACTTAGCTAAATATCCGAATAGGTTTTTCAGAAAAAACAAAACAATTACCATTATACAAATGGTGATCAAAGCAGAAATTTGTCCTTTTTCTTCTACTCGTTGATTGATAAAGAAATTAGCATAATCTGAAAAATATTCTTTTAATCCTCCTGAACTTTCCATGCTTGGTTTTTCAAAAATGGGTTCTTGCTGCTGAAATAATACTTGCAGCATAGGAATAAAAGACAAAAATGCCAAAGTGCTAAACAGCGCATAAAGAATATTAAAAAGTATATTCAAAAAGGCGAAATGCTGATAAGGTTTGGCAAATGCCATTACTTTTTTGAAAAATTTCATTGCTAAGTTATTTCTGTGTAATTAAATTATTTTTCAGATTTCACTGATTTATAAATTAAATTCTTTTAGTAGAGTTTTAATTTTACTTTCTAATTCAGTTTTAGTTTCAGGATAATCTTCTATGGTTTTTAAAGTGGAATTTACACTGACATAGAATTTAATTTTAGGTTCTGTTCCACTTGGTCTGGCAGCAATTTTACTACCATCTTCCAAGTAAAAAATCAATACATTAGATTGTGGAAAATCCAATTTGGATTTTTCTCCGGTAGAAAAGTTTGTACTTTCTAAAGTTTTATAATCTTCAAAAACCTCAACTTTTAAATTTCCGAATTTTTTAGGAGGATTTTTTCTAAAATCACTCATCATGGTTTTAATTTCTTTGGCTCCTGCTATTCCTTTTTTCACTAAAGAAACCAAGTATTCTTGATAAACTCCGTGTTTTTGATAAAGCTTCAACAATTCTTTATAAAAAGAACTTCCTTCAGCTTTAGCTTTTGCAGCTAATTCACAAGCTAATAAAATAGAAGAAATCGAATCTTTATCTCTTACTTTATCGCCTACCATAAATCCGAAGCTCTCTTCTCCTCCCCCGATAAATTGCTGATCAGGATAATCTTTTATCATTTTGGCAATCCATTTAAATCCGGTTAAACCCAATTTACATTCCACTTGATAAGCTTTTGCCAAAACAGACATCAAAGGAGTAGAAACTATGGTAGAAGCAATAAATTCATTTCCTTTAAATCCTTTTTCTTTATGATTTTTAAGCAAGAAATCTGTCAGCATTACCATAGTTTGATTTCCGTTGAGCAAAATCAAGTTATTATCTAAATCTCTAACTGCAATTCCCAATCGATCTGCATCCGGATCTGTTCCGATTACAATATCTGCATTTTTATTTTCTGCTAACTTTAAAGCCATTTCCAAAGCTGCCGGTTCTTCAGGATTTGGAGAATCTACTGTAGGGAAATCTCCGTTGGGCTCTGCTTGTTCTTCTACAATATGAACTTGAGAAAACCCGGCTTTTTCAAATGCTTTTGGGGCTAAAGTGATAGAGGTTCCATGCAGGGAAGTGAAAACAATATTTAAATTCTTTTTAGCTTCTGCCGATGTTCCAAAAGAAGTTTGTTTAACCACCATTTCTAAAAAAGCCTCATCAATTTCTTGATCTATTTTGGTGATTAAATCCGGTTTGGCTTCAAACTGAATATCTTTAAAATCTATTTTAGAAATTCTTTCTACAACTTCTTCATCTTTTGGAGTGACCAATTGTCCGCCATCTTGCCAATACACTTTATATCCGTTATACTCTGGTGGATTATGACTGGCTGTCAATACAATTCCACAATGACAATTCAAATATTTTACCGCAAAAGAAAGCTCAGGGGTAGGTCTTAATTCTGAAAACAAATAAACTTGAATATCATTTGCAGAAAAAACACCGGCAACAACTTCTGCAAGTTCTTTGGAGTTATGTCTGCAATCATAAGCTATTGCAACTTTCAGTTTTTCATTTGGAAAATCATTTTTCAACTGTTCTGCAATTCCCTGTGTATTTTTTCCTAAGGTATATTTATTAATCCTGTTGGAACCCACTCCCATAATCCCACGCATTCCACCGGTTCCAAATTTTAAATCTTGATAAAAACTTTCTTCCAATTCTTTTGGATTATTAGCGACGAGATTTTCTACTTCTTTTTGTGTTTCCTCATCAAATGTTTCCGTTAACCAGGATTTCGCTTTGTTTAAAATTTCTTCCATAGATTTTTATTTAGAAAAACAAAAGTAAGATAATTTAACCACTCTTAGATATTCTTAGCTTTAGGTTTAAATCTTCTTTTATAGAATTTTATTTTTTAAGTGAATTATTTCTTCTGAAAAAGAATTTATTATACTTTTTTGAGTAAATTCAAAGTTTAGAAATTTACTTTTATTCAATTTTTTAGCATAAAACGAATAAAAACTAACCTTAAATAAGTAATGAAAAACATTCTGTTTATTCTTTTAATAAGTTTATTTCTTACCTCTTGTGCTTTTAACAACGCATTTTTAAATCCGGAAGAAATCGATCAAAATCTTGAAACTGTTCATGTAAAAGAACTTTCCGACACGCTGAAAGCAACTGTTGAAAAAGAAAATTTTCAACCTACTTTTTTAGATGAAAACGATAATATTTTATCTACAGATTACACAGTGAAAAGTGTGGTTTTTAAAAGTTCAAGCGGAAATAATTTAAACGGATGGATTATAAAATCTAAAGAAATTCCTTTTAACGGAATTTCTCTTTTACATTTTCATGGCAACAGCGGATTTATTTATAATCAACACCAAAGGATTATCCCTTTATTGAAATATGGTTTTCAAATTTTTGTTTTTGATTACAGTGGATTTGGTTTTTCTGAAGGAGAATCCATCAGAAAAAATGTAATTAAAGATGGGATTTCTGCTTTGTCTTATGTCAAAAACCACAAGGAATTTAAAAATTCTGAAATCATTATTTATGGACATTCTTTAGGAGGAAATCTGGCGGCCACAATAGCTGCGGAAGTAGAAAATGATATTTCCGGAGTAGTTATTGAAGGCGCTTTTTCTACTCATAAAGATATCGCCTCTGAATTTGCAAGAATTTTCGGAAAAATTTTAGTCAAAGAAAACAGCAATGCTTTAAAAGAAATTAAGAAATTTCATAAACCTGTTTTGGTAATTCACAGCACAGAAGATCAAGTTGTTCCTTATCATTTAGGAAAAAAAATATATGATGCTGCCAATGAACCCAAGGAATTATTTACCATTAAAAAACCCCATATGCGCGGTCCGGAATTTTATGGAAAAGATATTTCTGACAAAATCATAGAAATGACAAAACAGAAATAAAAACGCTAACTTCTATAAGGTTTTTCTTAACGCCTTCTTATATATTTATGAAGGATAAATTGGTTTTCTTTGCCGATTTTTAAAACCGAATAGAAATTCTTTTTATGGAATCAGCTATTGCTCGTAACAGAGTTCAACAAATCTTTCTTTATTTAGGGGTTATATTTTTAGCTGCAAACTTACGCGCTCCCCTTACTTCTGTCGGTCCGGTGGTGGCAGAAATCAGTCATGATTTATCTTTGTCCAATACCGCTGCAGGATTTATCACTACTATTCCTTTGATGGCTTTTGCTTTTCTTTCCGGAATAATGCCCAGGATTTCTCGAAAATTAGGTATGGAAATCGTTTTATTTTCCTCTTTAATTCTTTTAGGATTAGGATTGGGAATGCGTTCTTTAGGAAATATTACCACTTTATTTATCGGAGCAGCTTTAGTGGGCGTGGCCATCACTGTAGGAAATGTTTTGATGCCGCCTTATATCAAAAAATATTTTCCTGCAAAAGTAGGAAGTGTGATGGGCGTTTATTCTGTAGCCATGAATCTCACTGCTGCTTTAGCTGCCGGATTTAGCATCAGTTTAGGGAAAATTGCTAATTTAGGTTGGAAATCTTCCTTGGGAATATGGATTATCCTTACATTTTTAACCGTTTTAATTTGGTTGCCACAAATCAAAAGCAACGCCAAATCAATTTCTCTTCGTCAAAAAGAGGAAGATGCTCCTAAAATTAATCTTCATAAATCTCGATTAGCTTGGGCGGTTACTATTTTTATGGGATTGCAATCTTTACTTTATTATTGTTTAACAGCTTGGTTACCAAAAGTAATGCAAACCTGGGGAATGGATATTGAAGCTTCCGGATGGACTTTATCTTATGTTCAATTTGCGCAACTTCCCACCACTTTTTTGGGCGCAATTATCGCTACAAGAATGAAAGATCAACGTTTTTTAGCTGCTTCAGTAGGAGTTCTTTGCAGTGTTGGAATTATTGGTTTATTAATTTTCAAAACTCAATTTGTTTTACTTTGGTGTGTTTTAATCGGAATTGGAAGCGGATTAGCTTTTAGTCTTTCTATGTTGTTTTTTGTTTTACGAACCAAATACACAGCTCATGCCACAAAACTTTCTGGTATGGCTCAATCTTTTGGATATCTTATCGCTGCTTGTGGTCCGCCAATTTTTGGAGGAATTTATGACCTTACCCTTTCTTGGAATTGGTCTTTTATATTTTTATTAATCCTGACTTCTGTTTTGTTTTTAGCCGGAATCATTGCCGGGAAAAATACTTATGTAGCATAATATAAACTCTTAATAAAAAGAAAATCTAATTTGTAATAAAATTATTTCCCTTATATTCTATCAAAATTAAAGAGAAAACCTTGACAAAGCAAAAAGATAAATTATATAAACATATTCATCCTTATCCTCCTTTTATTCCTGAGGAAGCCACAAAACTAATTGTGGGAACTCTACCTCCTCCGCGTTTTTCTTCAGGAGAACTTAAACCTGGAGATGTAGATTTTAATTACGGTAGTAAAGATGGGCAACTTTGGGTGATTTTAAATGAAATTTTCAATGCGGATTTTCTATTTGAAACTTCAGAAGAAGCAATTGTGCAAAGAAGAGAATTTTTAAAATCAAAAGGAATCGGAATTTGTGATATGGTTGCTTGTGCTTATCGCGAAAAATTAGACGCTTCTGATATTGGAATTAAATTTTACGAGTTAAGAAATTTAATCGGCATCTTAAAAAAACATCCGAAAATAAACACCTTGTTATTTACAGGTGGAAACAGCAAAAACGGACCGGAATATTTTTTTAGAAAACACCTTAAAGAAGTGGGCGACATAAAAATGAAACGCCTCAATAAAGAATCTCCTCGTATTCATGAATTTAATCTTGCCGGAAGAACAATAAAAACCATTTCTTTAACTGCTCCTTCCGGAGCTGCAAATCGTGCGGTGGGAAGCATGAAACTCTATAAAAAACTAAAACAAGAAAATCCTGAATTTACTACTATTGATTTTAGAGTAATTCAATACAAGCCTTATTTTATCGGTACTGAAGATTAGCGGTAAAAAATAATTCTTTTCTTTTTTTGTAAAGCTTTTCTTAAGTTTTCAAACAATTCACTTAAATAGTCTTATTTTTACTTGTTTAAAATCATATTATGCTTACTTCTATCAATCCTTACAACGGAGAAATAATCGCAGAATACAAAGAACTTTCTAAATCAAAAATCAACAAGAAATTAAAATTAGCGAATAAAACTTTTGAAAATTGGAAATTAAGCAGTTTTGAGCGTCGAAAAGATTTAGTTTTAAATTTAGCTGAAGTTCTTGAAAAAAACAAACAAAAATATGCAGAAACTATTACTTTAGAAATGGGGAAACCCATTAGTCAAGCTATAGCTGAAGTTGAAAAATGCGTTTGGGTTTGTGAATATTATGCAGAAAATGCAGAAGAATTATTAAGTAAAAAAATCATCCAAACCAATGCTTATAAATCTTATGTTTCCTTTGAACCCATAGGAGTTGTTTTAGCGGTTATGCCGTGGAATTACCCTTTTTGGCAAGTTTTCAGATTTGCTGCTCCTGCTATGATGGCGGGAAATGTCGGCGTTTTAAAACACGCTCACAATGTGCAGGGTTGTGCAAATCTAATTGAAGAAGCTTTTATTGAGGCGGGTTTCCCTACAGGTTGTTTTCAAAACCTTTGTGTTTCGAGTAAAAAAGTAGAACGAATTATTAAGTACAAACACGTCAAAGCTGTTACTTTAACAGGAAGCGAAAAAGCCGGAAGTGCTGTTGCAGCTATCGCCGGAAAAGAAATTAAAAAATCTGTTTTAGAACTCGGTGGAAGCAATGCTTTGGTGGTTTTTGAAGATGCTGATATAGAAAAAACAATTCAAACTTGTGTAAAAGCACGTTATCAAAACACCGGACAAAGTTGTATTGCCGGAAAACGATTATTTATCCACGAAGCGATTTACAATGAATTCATGGAAAAGTTTTTAATGGAGGTCAGAGAATTACCTGTTGGAAATCCTATGGATGAAAATGTTTTTATCGGAGTGATGGCAAGAGAAGATTTAGCAGAAGATTTAGAAAAACAATTAAATAAATCTGTTAAAAAAGGAGCTAAAGTGATTTTAGGTGGAAATAGAGATAAAGCTTATTTTGAACCCACTATCTTAATAGATGTTCGTAAAAAAATGCCTGCTTTTTCAGAGGAAACTTTTGGTCCTTTAATGGCGGTTTCTTCTTTTCAAACAGATTTGGAAGTCATCGACTTGGTTAATAATTCAGATTTCGGATTAGGAGTTTCTATTTTTACCGAAGATTTTGACAGAGCAGAAGCTATGGTTCCGCATTTTGAAGATGGGGCTGTTTTTGTCAATGAATTGGTAAAATCTGATCCGCGACTTCCTTTTGGAGGAACAAAAAAATCAGGTTACGGTCGAGAGCTTTCAGAAGATGGAATCAAAGAATTTGTCAATCGTAAAACAGTTTACTTCAACAAATATTAACAGCATAAAAAACACGCTAAAATTCAAGTAGTTTTAGCGTGTTTTATAATTTAAATAGAAATATTTTTATTTCTGTGCTGCAATTCCTTTGAGCATAAGTTTTGTAATATCTTCTAAATTATATTTTAATTTCCAACCCCAATCTTCTTGGGCTTGTTTATCATCTATACTCGACGGCCAACTATCTGCAATGGCTTGACGAAAATCGGGAGCATAATCAATTTTAAAATCCGGAATTTCTTTTCTGATGTATTCTGCCAATTCTTTTGGGGTAAAACTTACTCCTGCCAAATTGTATGAAGAACGAACTTTTATGTTTTCTTCCGGAGCTTCCATCAAAGCTATAGTTGCTCTGATGGCATCTTCCATATACATCATTGGCAAACCTGTGTTTTCACTTAAAAAACAAGTGTATTTTTTATCTTTTAGAGCTTCATGAAAAATCTCAATTGCATAATCTGTGGTTCCTCCTCCCGGTGGAGTTTTATAACTGATCAATCCCGGATAGCGAATACTTCTTACATCTACACCATATCTTTGATGATAGTATTTACACCAACGCTCTCCGGCCAATTTGCTAATTCCATAAACCGTGGTAGGATCCATCAAGGTTTTTTGGGGTGTATTTTCTTGTGGTGTATTCGGTCCGAAAGCAGCAATACTGGAAGGCCAATATACTTTAGCAATTTTCTTTTCTTTTGCTAAGTTTAGAATATTAAAAAGAGAATTCATATTTAATTCCCAAGCTTTCATCGGATTTTTTTCTGCTGTTGCACTAAGCATTGCGGCTAATAAATAGACTTCTTCTACTTCATATTTTGCTATGATTTTTTCTATTGCCGTTAAATCTTGTGCATCCAAAATTTCAAAAGGTCCGGAAGACATTAAATCTTCTTTTCCTTCTCTTATATCACTGGCAATAATATTTTCATTCCCATGTTTTTCACGCAAAGCCAAGGTCAATTCTGTTCCGATTTGCCCACAAGCTCCGATGATTAATATTTTATTTGGCATTCTTTTAAATTTATTTATTTTTCGGTCCCAAAATAATGATAATTGAGCAAATAGATAAGTATAAAATCCCATTTAATTCATGTAACTTTCGTCTTTAAACTTTTTTATGCAATACTTAAGATTTTTTTTAAAAACTTTATTAGGATTATGCACACTTCTATTCTTATATAGTTGTGATAATTCTGACACAAAGACAGAGAAAAACACTTCTTACTTTGAAGAAAACCAAGCAGCTTTTTCAAAAAAAATAGATTTGAAAAATAAGCCTACTGTAGAATTATCTGCTGATGCAGAAAAAACTGTTGCAGATTGGCATAAATTTATTTACGCCAATTCAGAAATTGAAAAAATCAAAGATGCTTCATTACAAAATTTTATCAGCAATGCCGATAATATAATCGATGTTATCACTGATTTAGATAGCATCCCTAAAGATTTTAATACTCCTCCAATCAATAGCAGAATAAATGTGTTAATCACTAAAGCTAAAGTTTTGGAACAAGATATAGAACGTCCGAATTTAACTCCGGAAATGGCCAATGAAAATGCTTCTGATATTTATACTGCTTTTCAAAACTTGAAAATTCAAATCAATGAAGTCTTTTTACGAAAAATAGAAGATTTAAATTTTGATATAGATGCACATCAAGACAGTATTCAAAAGTCAAAAAACAGAAATCGATAAATTTTCTTCCAAAAAAACATTTTTTCTCTTCAAAGTCTTCTCTTTCAGCGGTAAATTCTAAAACTTCACAGCTTTTCATTTTTAGTTAGGAAAAACTTATTTAAATTTCAGCGTTTAAACAAAAACAACTAATTTCTATGAAGATTTACTCTAAGGCTATCTTGGGTATTGCTGCATCGACACTTTTGTTTTTTTCTTGTCAAGAAAACAAAGGTTCAAAAAGTGATAACAAAGAAGCTAAAACAGAAGAAAATCACGGTATAGACTTACATTATATGGATACCACCGTGAGTCCAAAACAAGATTTTTATCATTATGTAAATGGTACCTGGATGAAGGAAACTGAAATTCCGGGAGACCGTAGTTCTTGGGGAAGTTTTATGGCTTTGCGTAAAAGCACAGACGACAATGTTTTAAACATGTTGAATGAAGCCATTGACAACAATGAATTTAAAGCCGGAACAGATCAGTCAAAAGCGGTTTATCTTTATAAATCTCAATTGGACAGCACTGCTCGTAATGAAGCTGGTTTTGACCCCATAAAACCGGTGATGGCCAAAATTGATGAAATTTCAGATTTATCAAGCCTTAAGAAAACACTTTCTGAAAATCCTATTGAAATCAGTAATCCTTTTTATGGAATTTACGCTTCTGCAAAATTAGAAGAAAGTTCTATGAACGGTGCTTATTTATCTCCGGGAGGTTTAGGTTTACCTGATCGTGATTATTATACAAACGACAGTGAAGACGCTAAAAAAGTACGCGAACAATATGTAGATCACATCACCAGAATGTTTAAATATTGGGGAGATGAAGAAGATAAAGCCAGAGATAAAGCTGAACGTATTTTGGCTTTAGAAACTACTTTAGCTGAACCTCGTTTAACAAAAGAGGAGTCTCGAAATGTTACCAAATTAAACAATCCGCGTTCTATTGAAGAGTTAGCAAAACTTACTCCTGAAATAAACTGGAAACAAGTAATTAAAGATCTTCCTGTTAAAAAAGATATTGACACCATTAATGTAAGTCAATTAAAATATACTGAAGCTTTAAATACTATTTTAACGGAAACAGATATTGAAGATTTAAAACTTTTAATAAGCTGGCAAACGCTTAATAGTGCTGCAAGTCAATTGACTACAGAATTAGAAAAAGCAAATTGGGAGTTTTACAGCAAAACTTTAAATGGAGTTCCACAACAAAGACCAGCTGAAGAAAGAGCTTTAGCAAGAGTTAATGGAACAGTTGGAGAAGCTTTAGGACAGATTTATGTAGAGAAATATTTCCCTCCTGAAGCAAAAGAAACTGCCGAAACAATGGTAGAAAATGTTATGGAAGTCTATAAAGATCGCATTGCGAATTTAGATTGGATGACAGAAGATACCAAAGAAAAAGCCATTGAAAAAGTAAATGCCATGACGGTAAAAATCGGATATCCAGATAAATGGAAAGATTATTCCAACATGGAAATTGCAGAAGGAAATTCTTACTATGACAATCTAAAAGCTGCTTCAGCTTGGAGATATGAAGATAATTTATCAAGAATTAATGAACCGGTAGATACTACTGAATGGCATATGAGCCCACAAACTGTAAATGCTTATTTCAATCCTTCTCAAAACGAGATTGTTTTCCCTGCAGCTATTTTACAACCTCCTTTCTTTGATTACAAAGCTGATGCTGCTGTAAACTTTGGAGGAATCGGTGCGGTAATTGGTCATGAAATTTCTCATGCTTTTGATGACAGTGGAGCACGTTTTGACGCACAAGGAAATGTGAACAATTGGTGGACAGAAGAAGATCTTGAGCATTTTGAAGAATTAACCGGAAAACTAATTGATTTTTATGACAATGTAGAGGTAGAAGAAGGTTTACACTTAAACGGAGAGTTTACTGCCGGAGAAAATGCTGCTGACCTTGGTGGAGTAACTGCTGCATATCACGGTTTACAACGTTTTTATGAAACCAATGAAAAGCCTGAGGAAATCGATGGTTTTACACAAGAACAAAGATTCTTTATGTCTTGGGCAACAGTTTGGAGAAATAAAACTCGTGCAGAAGCTTTACGTACGCAGATAAAAAATGACCCGCATTCACCGGGACTTTATCGTGCTTATTTGCCACTGCAAAATGTTGATGAGTTTTATAAAGCTTTCAATATTGAAGAAGGAGATGAAATGTATATTGCTCCGGAAGAAAGAGTCAAAATTTGGTAAGTTTTCTTATCGATTAATTATAGAAAAGAAGCCGTCTCATTATCCGATGAGGCGGTTTTTTCGTGTTTGTTCTTTTTTAAAGGTTTGAGAGATTAAAATTCCTCGTTTTGCAAAAAATGAT
>JAJYSY010000020.1 GCA_021793375.1 Bacteroidota bacterium
TTCCAAAACCACTACCGGAATCCCATTGATGTAGATAATTCCATCCGGGATACGCTTTTCTGTGCCGACAATCTCTAACTGATTGACAAATTTATAGGTGTTGTTTTTGCGGTTGGTATAATCAATGAGGTAAATCCAAATATCTTTCTGTTTTGGGTCTCCTGCCTGTGCATCGGCAGACAGGTCGCGTTTGAAAGAAAAACCATCCGACAACCAACGCATAAAAGTTTTGTTGGTTTCATACAAATCAGAAGCTGGCAGCGTTTTTAGGCGAAGAATGATACTTTTGGCCTCTGAAAGGGTTAAGCCTTCATTCTTGTATTTATTCAGTAAGAACTGCTCCAAATCTTCTTCAATCAAGACTTCATCTTCCTTCCGCTCAATCGTCTTACCTAAAACGTGTGGATAGCCTTGTTCTGCCAAGAGCTGAACAAAGGTTTCTTCTAATTTATACTCGGTGAATTTCATAGAATACGCTTTAATAAATTAGTAAACACTTCTGCAACTTCTTCTTCCTTGGGAATTGGTCTATAAGCTAAAGCAGAAAGCTCACTCTGATATTTTTGTTTTAGTTGTTTCCAAACTGTAGAAAAATCCTTTACAAGAATCGATTCTTGCAAAGTATAATCTGCCCAACCTTTAGGCTCATCAAACATCTTTCTATCGTGATTTAATATTTCCTCAAACTTTGATTTAAAACTTTCTAAATTAAGAAACTGCTCTGTTTCTTTATCTGTTACTAAATAATACAAATCATAGAAGTGTCTTATTTTTTCAGAAATTGCTTGTATTTCATTTTCACCGAAAGAAACTCGAATGAGAGATACCATTTTCTCCATTAATGTTTGCTCCTTGTTCAAAACATTCAGCTTAAAAGGGACTAAATTATATTCAATTGCGTATTTCTCATTTTCAGTCTGAGTTAGAAAATCATAAACCATTGGTTGAATCGTTAACTTCTGATATGGAAATGGATTGACAAATGAATTTATTTCAACTATAATTTTATTGTTTGAGGTCTTTTTTTGAAGAGAAGGGTATTCAAAAATTGATTTTCTGAATCGTGATCCTTTACTGGTTACATTTTCAGTAATAATTTCTTTTAAACCTGCTGTAATTTCTTTTTCAATTGTACGTATTATCTTTTTCAGCTGGTTTCCACTATCAATTTCTTCATTAATTATAGCGATATCCACATCTTCTGAAAACCTTTCAATCAAATCAAAGCCTTTGGACAAAGAAGTCCCTCCTTTAAAAACAATTTTATCGGTATAATTACTTTTAAATAAACGAAACAGCAATAGACTTATCCAATAGTCTTTTTCAACAAATTCTAACTTAATATGTAAGTGATCAGCAGTAGCTCTTAAAGTTTCGTGGAATAATTCTGGGTATTGGTGTAGTCTCATTTTATATTCCATTTTTTAGTTGTTGACAACACTTTTTCTGCTTCCGTCAACTGATAGGTGGTAATAGGGTTTAGGGTTTCAAAGAGCGTTTCAGTTTCCCTTTCATAGCCCAATTCATCTAACAAAGCTCCTAATAAGGCTCTTGTTGAAGGCGGGTATTTTTTTGCTAAACGCATTAAGACTTCTCTTTCGTTTTGTTTGAAAGCTTTAAGAATAGCCAAGAAACGCTTACACAAAAACGCTATACCGGCATCCGGAATTTTTTTGATATAACGTAACGCATCCAACAATTGCAAATAAGGAACATTCTCTTTGGTTATAGTATTCTTCTGCTTTACAAAGGAAATAATATACCTTCCTCTCTTCAATTTTGGACGAATTTGATTTCGTCCTATCTGAATTACATTGCTAACCTGAGTGGTCAATGCCATTTTGTTATAAATACTATAGCCGGTAAGATAACCAATAATCTTTCCGTCTTCTTCAAGCAAATCTTTGACCACCTGCTCTTCTGAAGGTTGTAATTCTCCAAAAACTGTTTGTTTAGGCTTGTAAAACTTTCCCTTAGACAGCTTGGCGATTTCTCCGGCATCTGCCATTCGGTTTAAAGCTTTAATAATTGCTTGTGCTTTATGCACCTTTGTTACAAAATCCAAATAAGTGAAAACGTATCCTTTTGGAAACCTATCGATAGTAAACGCTATGTAATCAGTTGTTTTCATTTGTTATTAGAATACAAATATAACTTATTTGTCCAGTTTATTATGTAAAAAACTGGACATTTGTTGTTTATAAATGTCAAGTAAATAAAACAGAGTACTTGACATTTATAGAAATTACATCCAATTTATATTCGGTGAATTTACTCATTGTAGGTAGCGAGATATAAAAAGGCTCTGCCTTTATTTGTTGTAAAATACTTTTGAAACCTACTTGTAGGTCTATCTTTTATCGTTCTTGTTACTAAACCTTTATCCAGCAAAGGTTCCACATTATTCCTAAAATTTTTAGTCTGATTGGATATTCCTAAACAGTCTTCAAGGATTTCTCTTCTGTTTTTCGGAGAAAGACAATAATCAAGTATCTTTATTTCGTTTTCTTCCAACTCCTTGGCTTGTTCATAATATTTTTCGAATGTCTTAGAAGAAATTCGTTTTTCTTTAAGTAGAAAGCCTTCTTCCAATATTTTTCGTGCCTTATCGGAGGCTAATATTTTTTCTATCATTGTGGAGTAAGGCGTAGCTTCTTGGTTACTTTCTTGGTTACCATCTTGGTTACTGTCTTGATTACCATCTTGGTTACTGTCCCGGCTTTCAACTATATTTTTAGGAAACACCACTCTTAAAAAATTCTCAGAAAAATGGAAACTGTCTTTATCATAACTTTCTAAAATCCTGGGAATTCCCGAACCTAATTGCTCTACCAAATCCAAATCTTTAAAGATTCGCATCAATTCTTTATTTCTAAGAATGGAAAAACCTTCAAAGAATTCTTCCTCGGATAAGCCTTGAGGCAAGCTACCATTAGAGATAAATTTAGAGGCGACTTTTTGTTCGTATTCAATATGTTGGTTTTCAACAAACTTCATAGGCTAAACAATATTTTGATCGTTCTTCATTCGAATTGTTTTTTCACCAATATTATAGGCATAAACCGAAGCCGGTAAATAGGTGAATTTTAAATCATCTATCTCTTTCACTCCTGCTTCATTTATCGAAGTAACTAAGGCCGAATGAAAATCATTGCTTTTACAAAACTTTATCAGACTTTTTAAATCTTGCGGTTTCTTAAAATATCTATCGCTATATTTTACCTCTACCGCCCATAAAGGTTTAAATTTTTTATCATCAAGTAATACCAAATCAACTTCTCCATCTCCCCATCGTGCATAGGTTAAATCTAAATTTTCACGGTGCATCCACTGCGATAAAATAGCCGTTTCTACCATATTTCCCATTTCATTATCGGTTTCCTGAATAGGAGAAAACAAGGCTGTTCGTAAAGACGGATTGGTCAAATAAACTTTAAAATTTGTAATTCGTTTAAAGCGTTTTGCATTTATATCCACTTTATGCAATACTTTTATAAGGAAAGCTGCTTCCAAATATTCCAAGTATTTTTTTAGCGTCGCCGTGCCAATTCCACTTTCCTTAGCCATCTGTGTATAAGAAAACTCGTTGCCTGAATTATAAGCGATATAGGTAAAAAACCGATTCAATTCTTGTACATCTTTAATTCCATATAAACTGGGCAAATCGCGCAACAAAACTTTATCTACAATATCACTCTTTACGTAACGCCCCATATCCGATTGAATCGTCTCCGATAAAACAACTTCAGGGTACCCCCCATAATTCAAATAATTGACAAATTCTTTATTCAGAATTTTCAAATCACGGGCAAGGTATTGTGGAACTTTTACGTCATTATAAATGATGTTGTCCTCATATATTAAATTATTTAATTTCTTAAGGTGAATATATTCCTGAAAAGTGAGAGGTGGCAACATAAAATCGGTAAAACGACCGGCTCCGCTTTCTGAACTATACCAATTTAGAGCAGCAGCTGCTGAACCTGAAACTATAAACTTAATCTCGGGAAAAGAATCGACCAAGACCTTTAAATGACGTTCCCAATCTTTTAGATATTGTATTTCATCAAAAAACACATAAGCCCCTGCCAGACTCTCTTTTTTCAAGGCTTCTTTGGCTAACTGAAGAATATCTTCCAATCCCAAATTAATATAGATAGGATTATCAATTCCTACAAAAATAAGGTTTTGCGGGGTTTCTCCTTCTTTGAGTAATTGATCTATGGTGTGAAACATCATCACTGTTTTCCCAACTCGTCTGGGCCCCATCAACACCACAGCCCGGCGCACATCTCTTTCTTGTACGTACGGGTAAAACAAATCAAAATAAAGTCGTCGATTCATCTTTTGATAAACTGAATCAATCTCTCCCGAAACCCACCAAGGGTTTTCATATTGAAGCCGATTGATAATTTTATCTCTTGGAATAGGACTTGTTATTGCCATTTCAATTCTTATTTCATTCAAATATACAAAAATAAGAACATTGTAGCATGCTTATTTTGTAGTTTATTTGAAAATAAGAGGTTAATACAAATATTACATCTGTTATTTTGTGAATTTATATTAGGTGAATTTTATAGGCTTCTTCTATCACAGATTAAATAAATACCGTGCGCTATGCGCCGTAAAATACCTTTTTGTTCTAAGCGAGATAAAACTTGTCGAATATTTTCAGGTGTACTGTAACTATCTAAATACTCATACATAATAATCTTATTAAAAATAAATATAACAAGTGAGAAAAAATAAAAAATGTTGTGTTCACCTTTCAAAACTAAGGCAGATACAACATAAGGAAATTTAATCTTAAACCGCCACCGGTTGTGTTCACCTTTCAAAACTAAGGCAGATACAACAACAAGCAACTAAATTAAGATTAGAGGGGTGTTGTGTTCACCTTTCAAAACTAAGGCAGATACAACAAATAATAAATTAGATAGAATTGAATTGTTGTTGTGTTCACCTTTCAAAACTAAGGCAGATACAACAATGGAAGAAAACTTAGCAGGATTATGATTGTTGTGTTCACCTTTCAAAACTAAGGCAGATACAACAATGGATGATGCTCAAAGGAAGCAGATGGAGTTGTGTTCACCTTTCAAAACTAAGGCAGATACAACGAAAGGATAGAAATCTACTTGAGAAAAACTGTTGTGTTCATCTTTCAAAACTAAGGCAGATACAACATGGCAGAATTTGAACAAGAGCACGAACAGGTTGTGTTCACCTTTCAAAACTAAGGCAGATACAACCGGCACAGGATTAGCATTTGAAATACCGGAGTTGTGTTCACCTTTCAAAACTAAGGCAGATACAACCATTTCTAAATTATTTGGAATACAATCACATTGTGTTCACCTTTCAAAACTAAGGCAGATACAACTATGATTTACATATATATGAACCGTCTCCTGTTGTGTTCACCTTTCAAAACTAAGGCAGATACAACCAAGAAGTTTTAAATGCACCTAACTATGATGTTGTGTTCACCTTTCAAAACTAAGGCAGATACAACGAAGTCGGGTTAACTGCCACAATCGATGGCGTTGTGTTCACCTTTCAAAACTAAGGCAGATACAACATAGAAACTGTAAAGTATTGTTCTATAAAGATTAATATTAATTTGTCTTTACAAAAAGACAACAATACTATCAATTTAAATTGTCAAAGAACTTAATTTGTCTATTCTAAAAAATATCGAGTTTTTTTATATAATTAAGAATATTTTCTGCTACATTATTAGCGTTATTAGACTTCGAAAGCATTACATTATAATATTTTTTAATGGGTAGTTGATTATGTGCAAATTTATTTCTGATATAAATAAGCAAGAAAGCATCTTGAACTTTCTTTGGCTTTTTCTGAAACAACTTAATGGTTTCTATGCTTTCAAAAGAACTTTCTTTTAATCCCTCAATCCATTTAACATCTTCTTCTTTAACTGAACTATCTTTTGATAAAATTCCTTGTGTAATATATTTTTTAAAATTGACATTTCCTTTTAACATTAAAGATTCCGGATGATTTTCGTTATTAAAATTATGTTTCTCTAAAACCTTTTTTTCAATTTTTTGTATTAACTTAAATACTTCTTCCCGTCGAATTCTTTCATAATTTTCCAATTCGGTTTCTATTTCAGATTTTGTCCAAGTTTTTAAAGTGTCATATTCAAAAATCCTCTTTACTTTTTCATCTTTTATAAGTTGTATAAACTTTCCTATATCTTTCAATTGAATGGTTGGCTCATTAATTTGCCCAGATTTAAAAGAAACTATTTTGCTCCAGATAAAATCATCTTTAATAATATTCTCAGATTTATCTCCTTTTGCTCTTTCACTTTGTTTTTGAGCTTCTTTTTGCTTTTCTATTCGCTCCTCTTGCGTTAAATAATAATCAACCAATTCTGTTTTTACTTTCTGATTATATAAATCTTTCAGAATTCTTTGTATCATAAGATTTAAAAAAAGATCTTGTCCTTTAATTTTCTTTATTTTATTGTCTTGCTTTCTTTTTAATAAATTAAGTTGCTCATTTTCAGATAAATCATATTTATTATTAGTAAAAATCGAGCTGTTTTTTTTACTTTCAAATAAATCTTTATAATCTCTTTCCCAAGAATAAAATTTTTGAAAATTATGATTCTCATTCAAAATAAATCGATACCAACAAGCATATAACTCTGAATCTTCTTTTAAATTTTTACCTTTAATATAAGTTGGTTTTTCATTAAAAACACCTCTTGGAAAAACCAAAGGCTTAAGTAATAATTCATTTTTCTGCTGTTTTGTAGATGAAATTTTAAACAATCGTTTATGAAAGATGGACCAAACAAAATATTGTTTAAAGAATTTCTTGAGAAGTTTCTTATTTTGCTTAAATCCATTAAGTTGAGTTTTCAAAGTTTTAAAATAATCTTTCCTTTGTTTTAAATACTCTATATAAAACTGATCAAAATATTTTTTCTGAAAAGTTTTATCTAACCATGTATTGAAAAAATAAGTATTTTCTTTCCAATTCCACTGCTCCATTAAAAAATGCGCTGCTTCATCTTTTTTACTTTCATAAAATGCTAAAAATTGTTGTAACTGACTATGTTGGTATCCTTTCCAGTTGTTTTTAATCTCTTTGGGCATAAAACGTTTAATATCATCTGCAAGCCAAGTAGCTTCTTGTCCTAATTCTTTATTGGTAAATACAAACCTCCTTTTATTACTTCTATCTTTTAACTCTTTCCTATTTATTTCAATTAAAGATTGTTTTTCATTGGTAATAAAAAGTTCATTTTCGATAGCACGCAACAATTTTTCAACATCTATTATTGTTTCCTTGCCTGACTTTCTTAATTTTTTAGTGATTTGTGAAGTTGGTAATGGGTCTTCAGGATTAAATTTTGTGATAGTTTTATGTCTTTCAATTAGCTTCTCAATTAAAATATCTTCGATTTCTGCTCCTGTTTTCTTATTAATTAATACTTCATACAATAATGCCTGCATTTCATTCATAGAAAACAAAACAGTAGGTTTACCAAAAACAATATTTCCTGAAAGTTTGTTTAATATATCTTTTTTTGAAGGCTTGTTTTCTTTTCGTGCAATTGTCTTTTGTTGAACTTCTAATTGTTTTAAAGACCCAAACAATTCACCTGCACCTTTGACTTTAGATTTTCGTAAATCGATGTAGATAGGTATGTTATTCCCTACAAAATTATAAGAAGGATTTGGAAACATTTCCCAAGCTGTTTCTTTGTCTAAAGATTTATAAAAATCAGCTTTAATACTGGAAATCTCAGAGAGCTTCCCAAAACCATTGATTTTTTCTTTAATAACCCTTTCTGTTTTATATTTTGTTCCTACAATCGTTTTCTTTCTGCTGTCGTGAATATAATTTCCGATATGAATCTGAAACCTAAGTGTTGGAAAATCCACAAATTCATCTAAGAAGCGTAAAGCAAAATAATTAAACTTATCTTCATATCGTTTTCGAATAACAGGATGAACCACCCGACTCCTTTCTAAACTTTTTGTTATTTCGCTATCTTTTAAATATTCATTTACATCTTCTATAAATTTATTTTTTTGTTTTTCTGTAAATGTTTGATACAATTCATCTGGAACTTTACTTAATTCATCTGCAATCTGAGTTAATAAAGTTTCTTTATAAAAAGTAGTATTTAATCTATATTTAATTGTTTTAACTGACAAATGATTAAACACCCAATGTGTTGCCATATATTTTAGGCTGTTATTTTTTCGGTCAATTGGTTTATCTGTATTCACAATTACCTTTGCTTTGTATCCTTTTATATTTGCTCTTAATTGTTCATTTTCTCTTCTTTGTAAGAAAATGCTTAATAAAAATATCAAACCCGATTCTGAAATATTTACTTTGTTTTCAATTTCATCTTGTGCATCTAATTTTGATTTATAATTATTATTGACAGATTCTTTGTAAAGCAAATGTTGAAAAGCATCATTAAAGACTGCATTTTCTATGGACTCAGGTTCTAAATTAACTCTTTTACCTTTTTTTCTTTGATTTTCTAAATAAGTAGTCTTTAGTTCAATAAGCTCCTTGATTTCAGAATTCAGTTGTTTTTTAAATAAATGTCGGCTTTGATCCCCTTTCATTTTTTGTTTTTTCACATCTGAAACTACAGCAAGAAACAACTTGTCTAACAACTCGAAAAGGTTTTTATCAAAATCAATAGGTTCATGATAATAGTGAGAATAATAGTTTCTTAAATATTTAATTCCATTAATCAAAAGCTTGAAGTTATCTCTAAAGTATTCTCGCTTAGCAATTTCTTTATCTTTTGTATCTTTAAATTCATCATTAGTAATTTCTAAGTCTAAATAAAAAGTAACAGGAAAATATTGTTTAAGAAAATCAAGTTTTCTTTGATATTCGGAATTTGCTAAATCATCTTTAAATTGATCGTTGATTATAGATAAAGCATTCGTTTTAGAAAGTCCAAATCTTTCACAAAACAATCCAAAAACAGCTTCAATATTATTTTGAGCTAAATTTAAAAATCCTGCAAAATAATGCTTATCTTGAACTAAAGTATGATTGTATTCTATTCCTTTACCTAATTGATTAGTTTCCATGATTTTAATTTTTTATTCTTTTGTCATCCGCCCCAACAACAAAGACTGAAGCTGATGAAGTTTTTGATTTTCTCGTGTATACAATTCCTTATTGTCAATTATAATTTTCAATTCCTTTAAATCGATGTCATTATCTGGATAAGGGATCTCAATATTTTCTATATAATTCTTACTCAGATTCTGTTGAGCTCCACCAATTGCCTGAGAAGCAATGTAATTTTGGTTATGAAGTAAATGGTAATATAAAAATGCAGCTTGCTCAGCATTTTTACAAATCATTCCACAACAAGCTTGATTTGTAGTTGCTTCAAATCTCAGAATTCCCAAATCGCCTGCATTTACACCATACATAGACATTAATACAGTCCCCACTGGGAGCAATTTAGCTGAACTTTTTTCTAATCCTTTTTGAGAAATATATTCCTCTGCCTCAATAAGAATATTGTTTTTTATTTCTCCCGTTTTTAACCAAGGAATCTCTTTCTTATCCCAATATTCATTTTTTGTTCTTCTTGGCGTTCCGCCTGATTTCATTTCTACGCAAAAATCTTTTACATTTATATATTTAAGAGAATCATTTTCCTCAAACCACCTTCTATAAATCGTCTGTGCGGTTTCTTCCAACTTCTCGCAAATTGCTTCGTTGGTTTTGATTTTATTTTCAACCGCTTGGTAATCGGCTACAATTTCACGTTGTTTTTCGATGGGAGGAATGGGTAATTCCACCTCACACATTTCTTCCCAATCAAAAGTTTCTCTTGCACTCCCGTGACTTTTAAATCGGGCATAGCGGTCAAATTCGGGACGCGAAAACCACATCATTAAATATTTAGGTAGAAGTTTTTCTTTATCCTTAATTTTAAAGGGAATATAAGCTTGGGAAATTAAAGCTTTATCGTAATCATCAAATAAAGCGATTGTAATTTTATCACCATTTCTGGAGGTAACCGGACCATAAGCAAATTGATCTCGTTCTATAATTTTATATCGAGTCATATTCGTTCCAATCGTATTGGCTATGGAAGGAATAAAGCATTTCTGAATACTCAATCCCATCAATGGAATATTCAAGTTTTCCTTATTCCGAACATTTACTTTCTTGATATAATCGCCTAAACGCTTGTAATTTGCTTTTTCCAATGAATAGTTTTTTTTAATTGTTAATGGTTAATTTTTAATGGTTAATTTTTAATGGTTGATTGTTAATGGTTAATTGTTAATGGTTAATTGTTAATGGTTAATGGTTAATTTTTAATGGTTAATGGTTAATTTTTAATGGTTAATTACTAATGGTTAATTTTTAATGGTTAATGGTTGATTTTTAATGGTTGATTTTTAATGGTTAATGGTTAATTTTTAATGGTTAATGGTTAATGGTTAATGGTTAATTTTTAATGGTTAATTACTAATGGTTAATTTTTAATGGTTAATTCTCGATTTGGCTGTTTTTAGAATGGCAGTGATTAATTTGATTAGTTCAATGGCATCTTTATGCATGCTCTTAAATTCTTTATCACTTATATAGTCCGTTTCCTTCAGTAATTCCAACCAGTAAATGGTTTCATTCATTTCTTTTTGAGCGATAGCCATTTTATGAATAAAATCTTTTTTTGTTTCAGCGTGCTCCGCCTCCCTTATCATCGCTCCTACACTCGTTCCACTTCGCATCATTTGCTTAGATAGTATAAATTCCCCCTTTTCATCACATAGAAATTTATAAAGCTCAACTATTCGCACAGCGAATAAAAAACTTTTGTCTTTAACTACATTTTCTCTCATAATATTCTATCATTAACCATTCATCATTAACCCTTCATCATTAATCCTTCATCATTAATCCTTCATCATTAACCATTTATCATTAACCCTTTATCATTAACCCTTTATCATTAACCCTTTATCATTAACCCTTTATCATTCACCCTTTATCATTAACCATTCATCATTAATCATTAATCCTTTATCATTAATCATTTACCACTAAATCCCATATCCCAACTTTTCAAAAACGCCTTTCACTTCTTCTTTCAATCTTTCTTCTTCTGCAAATAATTCTTTTAATTCACCTTGCAGTTTTTCCATCTGATCTTCATAATCCAAGTATTCATCACGGTTAACAAACTCAATATATTTACTCGGTACTAAGGAAAAATCTTTCTTTTCAATTTCCTCAAAGTCGGCTGAGTAACAATATTCCGGCACATCTTTATAAGGATTAATTGTTAATGGTAAATTGTTAATGTCCTTTGTTTCGCCTTCATTAACCATTGACAATTCATCATTAACCATTGGCCTCGACTGCCATTGATGATAGGTTTCTGTTACCTTTTCAATATCTGTATCGGCCAACTGGATGTATTTCTTTTCAAAGGGTTCACCCATTTGGCGTAAGTCCATAAATAAGACTTCGCCTTTTCGGTTTCGTAGTTGGCGTTGTTCATCTCCTGTATCTTTTATACCTCCCAACTTATTTTTATTAAGAATCCAAAGCGTTACAGAGATATCGGTGGTATAAAACATATTTCTCGGCAAAATCAAAATAGCTTCCACCAAATCGTTTTCAATCAGTTTTTTACGAATTTTATATTCATCGCCTCCTCCGGACAAAGCGCCATTCGCCAAAATAAATCCGGCTACGCCATTTTCAGAAAGTTTGGAAACCATATTGAGAATCCATCCGTAATTGGCATTACTTTTTGGCGGCACTTCATAACCTCGCCATCTTGGGTCATCAATGAGTTCATCTGCTCCGCGCCAATCCTTTTGATTAAATGGCGGATTAGCCATAATAAAGTCGGCTTTTAAATCTTTGTGTTGGTCTTGTGCAAAAGTATCAGCTGCTTTCTCTCCCAGATTGGCAGAAATTCCACGAATGGCCAAATTCATTTTTGCCAGCTTATAGGTCGTATTGGTGTATTCTTGTCCATAAATGGAAACCTCTTTTTTATCGCCGTGATGAGCTTCGATAAACTTAACAGACTGCACAAACATTCCACCTGAACCACAAGCCGGGTCATAAATGATTCCCTTGTAGGGCTCAATCATTTCGGCAATAAGGTTCACAATGGTTTTAGGTGTATAGAATTCTCCCTTCCCTTTTCCTTCTTTTAAAGCAAATTTGGATAGGAAATATTCATAAACCCGACCCACAATATCGGTTGAGCCGTCTTTAATCGTATCGATTTCACTGATTTTATCAATCAATGAAGCCAGTTTGGTTTTATCCAACCCTAAACGAGAGAAGTAATTGTCCGGCAACGCGCCTTTCAATGAAGGATTATTCTTTTCTATGGTGTGTAAAGCCGTATCGATAATCAGTGCCAGGTCATTTTGCTTGGCATTCTTCTGAATATAAGACCAGCGCGAAGTCTCTTTCAAATAGAAAACATTTTCCATTGCATAGAAATCTTTCATTTCTATATACTTCTCTTTCCCTTCTTCAATAAGTTCTTCTCGACGTTGCTCAAATTTATCACTGGCAAATTTCAGGAAGATCAGTCCTAAAACAATGTGTTTATATTCTGAAGATTCAACAGATCCTCTTAATTTATCACAAGCCTGCCATAAGCTTTCTTCTATTGATTTCCCGCCTGCCTTCTTCTTGCCTTTACTGGGGCGGGCAGGTTCTTTCTTTGTAGTTTTCTTTTTTGTCATTTATTTTTCAGTATTAGATTCAAGTAATTCACTTACATCGACCTTCAATGCTTCTGCTGCTTTGTATAAATCTTCTAACGAAGGTTGTTGCACATTGCTGCACCATCTGGAAATAGTTACTTGGCTTTTGTTGAGCTTTTTGGCCAGCCATTTGTTTGGCCTTTGTTTTTCTTTCAAAACAGCTTTGATTCGGTTAAATTTCATTAAAATAAATTGGATAGCGTTAGACGATAAACTTAACCTTATTTTTCTTCTCTACAAATTATAAATACATTATATTCTGCTACAGAAAGAAAAATATTAATTAACGCGAAAGCTATTTTTTTAGGTAAAGAAAAACATCCTACACCAAAATTTACCCTACCAAACAACAAAATCAATGAGATTCTTTTCTTCAAGAACCTCACCTCTACGCATTCAAATGATATTCAAAAGACCTTAATAAATCAATAATAATCAATTAATTACCTTACTTCCCAATACAGAAATTAGCAAAAATATTCCCCAACAAATCGTCTGTGGTGATCTCTCCGGTGATCTCTCCGAAGTAATATAAAGCTTGACGGATATCTATGGCTAATAAATCTCCGGAAAGTTCCATGTTTAAACCTTCTTGCACTTGATTGATTTCTGCTTGGGCTTTTAACAAGGCGTCATAATGACGTGAATTAGTGACGATGGTGTCGTTGTTGCGAAGTGCTCCGGTATCTACATAGTTTTTTAATTTGTCTTTTAATTCTTCGATTCCGATTTTCTTTTTTGCGGAGATAAATTGTAAATCTGTTCCGGCGATGTGCCCTAAAGTTTCTTCTAAATCAGCGATTTCTTCTGCTTTTAATAAATCTATTTTATTGACAACAATCAAAAACGGCTTATCGGGAAAACGATTTTTTATCCGGTTGATTTCTACAATCATTTTTTGTTTATCCGTTTTGCTTATCGCTTGAATACTGGGAATCATCAAAAGAGCAATAGAGGCTTTTTGAATTTTTTCAAAAGTTTTCTGAATTCCCAATTCTTCAATCTGATCTGTAGTTTCACGAATTCCGGCGGTATCTATAAATCTAAATCCTACGCCGTCTATGGAAATTTCATCTTCTATGGTGTCTCTTGTGGTTCCGGCAATATCACTAACAATGGCTCTTTCTTCGTTTAGCAAAGCATTGAGCAAAGTAGATTTTCCGGCGTTGGGTTCGCCCACAATGGCTACCGGGATTCCTTTTTTCAACACATTTCCTACTGCAAAAGAATCTATTAATCGGTTCAAAGTTTTTTGAATTCTAAAAACCAATTCTTGAAATTCTTCTCTATTGGCGAACTCTACATCTTCTTCAGAAAAATCTAATTCCAATTCAATTAAAGAAGCAAAGTTGAGAAGTTCTTCTCTTAGTTTTTGAATTTCATTTGCAAATCCGCCTCTCATTTGGTTCATTGCCAACTGGTGTGCAGCAGCATTATCGCTGGCTATTAAATCTGCTACGGCTTCTGCTTGGCTTAAATCCATTTTTCCGTTGAGAAAAGCACGCATGGTAAATTCTCCGGGGTTAGCTGCTCTACAGCCTTGACGCAATAATAAATTGATGATTTCCTGTTGAATAAACGGACTTCCATGGCAAGAAATTTCTACAGTTGTTTCTCCGGTATAAGAGCGTTTTCCTCTAAAAACAGAAACTAAACTTTCGTCTATAATTCTTTCTCCGTCTTTGATAAATCCCAATTGCAGAGTATGAGATTTCTGCTCTTGTAAACTTATTTTACTTCGGGCTTGAAAAACAGGAGCAGTAAAATTAATGGCATCCGGTCCGGAAATTCTGATAACAGCTATTCCTCCACTTCCGGGAGGTGTTGCTAAAGCGACAATGGTTTCATTTAAAAGCATGTTGCAAAGATAAACAACATAAATTAGATTTTATTTCGACTGCATTTATTATCTTGTGAGTATATTTATAAATATTTAACAAAAATGGAAACTAACTATCAAGAAATGAATTTAAAAGAAGATCGTCAAATGTTGATGCTTATGCATTTGAGTCAGTTGCTGAATCTGGTAACAGCTATTGGCGGAATTGTGGTTCCGATTGTATTATGGCAAATGAAAAAAGATGAAATTAAATATATGGATGAACAAGGAAAAGCGGTGGTGAATTTTCAAATCAGCTTATTTCTTTATTATATCATTTCCGGAATGTTGGCTTTTATCTTAATCGGAATTCCGCTGCTCATTATTTTAGCTTTGACTAATATTGTTTTGCCTATTATTTATGGTATAAAAGCTAATAATGGCGAGCAAGTCATCAAATATCCTTTGACGATAACTTTTATCAAATAATTTTTCATAAAAAAAGAGATAGTAAATTTAAATCTACAATCTCTTTTTTAAGTTTAATTATCTCGGTTTAATTAATAGCCGGGATTTTGTTCAATATTTGGATTTGCCATTAATTCTGAACTTGGCAACGGCCAAATAAAGCGATAATCTTCATAAGAAATGGAAGGGATTCCCAAATCATAGCTTTCATTATCAGATGCAGCATCATAATTACTTGCTGAAGGATATCCATTATCAATTTTTGCCGGAATTCCATCGATAGGAGCAATATCATCTTGCTGTAATCTATGGATATCTCCCCATCGGTGTCCTTCTGCCAAGAATTCTATTCTTCTTTCTAATAAGATTGCTTTCACCAATTCTTCTGCTGATGCGAAATCACTTCCGGTGTAAGATTGACTTTCCGGATTGGCCAAAGAACGATCTCTAACTTCATTTAAATTATCTATCGCAGTTTGTTCTACAGCATTAGCAAGTCTGGTTTGTGCTTCTGCTAAATTCAGTTTCACCTCAGCATAACGCATAACCGGAGAAACATCGCTGTTGTTTTGGGTATCTCGATATTTTAAAGTGTAAAGCACATCATCGCTTTTTTTGATTAAATGATGTTCTTCTATTTCTTCTCCTTCATCTGTATCTGCAATTTCACGACGTTTATCGTCGATCAACCAATTTGAATTATTCCAAATAATAGGACTGATTGCCAAGAGCTCTCTTCTGTTGTAAGTTGCTGCCAAAGCTCCGTTGGTTCCGGGATTAGAATTGGCATCCATATCAAAACCGAAGATGTACTCACTGTTTCCTCTATTGTCTAAAAAAGGTTGAGAAGGCTCTGATTCCATAGCGTATTTCCCTTCAATCTTAGTGGCTTCTTCAATTACTTTATTCCATTCTCTCATATGTAAATACACCCGAGTTTTAAAAGCTACTGCTGCATCACTTCCGGCACGAGTGATGATATTATCAGCGATATTTTCTTCTGCAAAATCCAGGTCTTCCAATACGCCTTCATATACTTCACGGATTGTTTTTTTACCGCCATCTGCTAAGGCTTCATCCAATCCATCTTCTGTATTTACTGCAGTAACTCTGTAAGGAATTCCCGGTGCATCCGGATCATCGCTATAAGGACGAGCAAATTGAATCAATAATTCAAAATGAGTAATTCCTCTTAAAAAACGTGCTTGTCCGATATAATCTAAAGCTTCTTCTTCTGTGATAATTCCTTCTTCTGCTGCTTTTTCTAATCCTTCGATTACCACATTTGCTTTGTTGATGGCTTTATATCCATCTTCCCAATAATATCGGTTGTTTGCTGTTGTGGGATCATAAACAGAAGTATAGGTTTTTTTGTAGAAAGTTGCCGTGCTGACCACGTCTTCTCCACGGGCATCATTTTGCTGAAAGAAAGCTGATCCCCAAACATATCCTCGAGAAGAACCATTGTATTTTCCCATGGCAAAACCTTGATATAATCCGTTCATGGTAAGCTCAATACTTTCCGGACTATCAAAAGCTACGTTTTCTGAAACGCTGTTGTATGGTTCTTTATTCAGCAAATCATCGTCTGAACAGCTGATAGCAGAAACCATCAAAACTAATATAATAACTTTATAATATATACTTTTCATAATATTTTGATTTATAGACTAAGATTAATTCCTACTGAAAAAATTCGTGTTTTAGGAGTTGCAAATTCATCAACACCATACGCCATAATACCTTCAGGGTTTGGTCCTTTATAAGGAGAAATCATAAATAAATTTTGCCCGGAAACGTAAACGCGTAAAGATTTGATATTGATGTTATCCAACAAATCTTTATCAAAGTTGTATCCTAAAGTAACATTGTCTAAAGAGATATAATCTCCGTTTTCTACAAAACGTGAAGTCAATCCTGATCCATTTACATAGCTGTCTTTACCTCCCATTAATTTTGGTGTTTGACCATCTCCCGGGTTTTCCGGACTTTGCCATCTTCCTTTTATTTCGGTTAGGTTATTTTTAAACTCTTGGTCTAATAGTTTTTTACGAGTGTAGTTATACACTTTATTTCCTCCGCTGAATCTAAAGATAAAAGATAAATCAAAGTTTTTATACTGCACGGTGTTATGCCATCCTCCAAAATAAGTTGGTGTGGTGCGTCCTAAAACTTTACGATCTTCTTCTCCTAACGAGCTTGCTACTGAAGTGTTTTCCGGATCATTCGGATCAAATTCATAATAACTTCCGTCGTTTAAATCTGTTTGTACTAAACTTCCGTCAGATTTTACATAAACCGGAGCTCCATTTGCAGGGTTTACACCCCAATATTCATATCCGTATAAAGAGTTGATAGATTCTCCTTCTCTTAATATTATACTTCCGTCTATTGCAGAGTTTGAAGAAACGCTCGGGAAAATATCTTCTCCGTTTGGTAAACTGTGAATTGTATTCTTACTAAAGCTTACATTCACTCCGGAATTCCAATACCAATCTTTTGTGTCAATTACCGTAGCGGCTAAATCAAATTCCAATCCTCTGTTTTTCATATTTCCTGCGTTGATTTTGATATAATTATTAGGCACACCCAAAGAAGGAGCTGTAGCTTTATTCATAATCATATCCTTGGTTTCATTTTGGAAATATTCTGCTGAGAAAGTAATTCTGTTTCTTAAAAATCCTAAATCTAATCCGGCATTCATCTTATTGGTAGTTTCCCAAACCAATTGGTCATTTCCGAATTGATCATATCCATATCCGGTTTCATTTCCATATTTATTTAAACCATATAATCCTAAATAAGGATAATATCCGATGTCTGTATTTCCGGTTTCAGCATAAGAAAGACGAACTTTAAAATCATTTACTGTTCCTTTGATTTCTTCCCAGAAATCTTCATTTGCGATTGTCCATCCTAAAGATCCTCCCCAGAAAGTTTGCCAACGATTATCTTTGTTTAGGTTTGACATTCCGTCTTTACGCACAGAAGCTTGTGCAAAATAACGGCTGTCAAAATTGTAAGTAGCTCTACCGATATAAGATTTTAAACCTTGTTCATATCTTGAACCTCCAATAGATTGCTCTCCGAAAGCATCAGAAATAATCTGTTGGTTGAAAAAATCGCTCGCGATATCTTTTCCTGTTGCAGATACTCTGGATCGTGTTTTTTCTTGAAATTCAGCAACTGCTGTCAATCCTAAATTATGAACCTCATCAAAGGTTTTATTATAAGTAAGAATATTTTGAATATTCCATAACTGATCTTCATAAATTCGTTCTCTCAATGCTCCATTTGAACCTACTCCCGAACCGTGAACCGGATTCCAGAATACACGTTCGTGGTTATTGCTTTGGTCATATCCTATTTGCAATCTGTATTTTAATCCATCTACGATAGAAGCTTCTGCAAATCCGTTTAATATATTACGACTACGGTTAGAATTGTAGAAGTTATTTTTTAAAATATACATGATATTCGGCAAGCTTGATCCTACCGGCTGATTGTTATCCCACTGTCCTACTGCATCTCCTCCTGAATTGAAATTATAACCGGTCTCAGAATCCGGGTCGAGATAAGGAACGTTGGGTAAGTTTTGCAGTGCATTAAATAAGTACCCCGAAAGTGAGCTTGAACCTTTACTCATTGCAGTAATTTTATCTTTGGTATAAGCCATTGTGGCTCCGGCTTTTAACCAATCGGTGAATTCTTGTTCTACCGAAGTTCTAAAATTGTATTTTTCAGATTTATTGTCTATAGAAATTCCTTCTAAGTTTCCATATCCTAAAGAAAGATAGTAGGTTCCTTTTTCTGTTCCTCCTGACAAGCTGATATTTTCATTAACTTGTAAAGCACGTTTTCTCAACACTTCTTTTTGCCAATCAGTATGGTATTCATTTCCTACTGCCCAATCATCTTCTCCGTTATTGGCTGCTTTTTCGTTCATGATTTCTATAAAATCATCTACTCCCAAGATGGAATAATCTTTCATCACACTTCCAAAACCGGTTAAAGAAGAGAAATTCACTTCAAAATGATTTTTCTTTCCGCGTTTGGTAGTAATTAAAACGACTCCGTTGGCTGCTCGCGAACCATAAATTGCTGAAGCTGCTCCGTCTTTTAAAACTTCAAAAGATTCGATGTCATTAGGATTTAAATCTGCCAAAGGGTTAACATCTACATCATTTCCTCCCGGTGTAGTGTTGTAAGGCACCCCATCTACAATATAAAGCGGTTGTGTTCCGGAGTTTATAGAGGCAATTCCTCTAATATTTACCGTAGGTGCTTCTCCGATGATTCCTGAGGAAGAAATATCTACTCCTGCTGCCCTACCCGCTAATTGCGATTCAAAAGAAGAGGTGATTTTTCCTTGGATATCAGAACCTTTAATTTGTGATATGGCTCCGGTAACTTCGGATTTTTTCTGTGTTCCATATCCCACTACCACTACTTCATCAAGAAGATCTCCACTTACCAAAACTATATCGATTACATTCTCATCTGCAACAGTAATAGTTTGGTCTTGAAATCCTATTGCGGAATAACGCAAAACATCGCCTTCTTCAACTTCCAACTCGTATTTTCCGTCAAAGTCGGTGTAGGTTCCTGCGTCTGTTCCTTCAATAATTACATTGACTTGTGGAACAGGCATCCCATCCTCGTCTGAAACTGTTCCTGAAATTTCTTTCTGATTTTGGGCCCAAATACTCCCATGCATCAGCATCAAAAAACAAGCTAAAAAATAGCCAAGATATCTTTTCATATAACTAACAAAGTTTTGATTAGATTTACTAAAGTAGTTTATTTTTTTTAAAGCTTAACTCTAAAAAACTAATGCACTCCTTCCTCTTAAACTATCATTTATCAGTTAATTTCAATTAACATTAATTGATTTTTTAATTTTATTATGTTAATTTCAATGAGAACACACAACAATATTATCAATAAAAAGAATTTAAATTAATGCAAAAAAATAATTATTTAAGAATATTTTATATGAAAAAAGCTGATAATTCTTAAATAGAACTATCAGCTTTTTCGCTTTAATCCAAATTTATATTACTCTAATTCTTCTGCGAAATCTTCAAAAATCTCTAAGTTTAACTTCAGATCTTCTTCTTTAGCCAGTGTTAAAATTTCTGCTATTAAGTTTGCATTTAAATCCTTGCCGATAAGTCTTACTAAAGTAAAACCTTTCTCTTTTGCATAAGTCATCAAAACGACTTCTTTTATAGCTTCGGGTTCTCCGGTATAATACAGCAAAAGTTTGGCTCCGGAATATTTTAATCCCAACAGTTTTTTGTATTCACTTCGCTCAAGTATGCTTAAAACCTTTTCTTTTTCTTCTTGATAAAACTTTTGATTTCCGCCATCAATCGGCAATGTGAGTACATTTATCTTTTTAAAAGACTTGAGTTTTTCTCTTTTTTCAGCAGAAATTTCTCCCAAATTATCAAATATCATATTGGTAGAAATATCCATGTGCATAAAGCTCTCCTCCCTCTGACTATCTACATAATATTTTTGTAAAGTCTGCTCTTTTTGACAACTGATCATTAGCAAAAACAAACTCAAAAAAAGAAGTTTTAAACTATTTCTCATCTTTAATATTTTTTAATTCTTCTGCTCCGGGAACTCCTTTCAATTCTCCTGCCATTTGCCCGATTTCACTCAAATCAATATCCCCGATAATCGATAATACCACAAAGCGTTTTTCTGAAGTATCTTCATCTATCATAAACATAAACAGTTGACTCACTTTTTGATCTGTACTCCCGGGTTTAGAATAGAATTTCAAAAATTTTCCTTCTTTTTTCACCCGCATTAATTCTGATAAATTTTCTGATGAAACATAAGAATTCACATCTGTTTTCATCTGCGATCCTACTTCTACATTTGTAGTGGTCAAAACTTTTATTCCTTTTAGGTTTTTTATTAATTCCACAAAATTTTGTTCTTCCGGATCATCGCTTTCCACATCTATTTTCGATAATAATTCAAACATATTTTGGGTGATGTAAACCCCATCTACTTCCGGCATTTCTTCGTATTTCTCTAAGTTTTGAGCATTTAAAACCAGAGAAAATAGCAAAGCCAACAAACTTGTTATATATATTTTCATAATATTAGTTTTTTAATTGTCTTCTGATTGTTGATTTTCTAAAGAATCTTTTTCTTTAGTTCCTTTAATTTTTAAAGCGTTTAATTCATTGAGATATTCTAAATTTTCTTTGCTTCCTTCCGGAAAACTTCCCATCATCATAAACAAAGATTTTGCATTTTCTGCCGCTTGAGAAGCATTTCCTTTAGGAGTATTTACTTCTTGATTTGCCGGAGGAAAAACCAGCAACAATGTTATTATAACTGCGGCTACCGCAGAAATAGAAATCACCCATTTATAATTTCTTTTTTTAGGCAAATAGATTTCTCCTTCATATTTTGTTTCTTTTTCTGAATCAAAATAAGCAAACAATATCTTGTATTCCTCCCACTCCGGAGGAAGATTTGTAGTGTTTTTAAAATACGTTCTCAGGTTTTTCTCTTCTGCTAAACTCGTCTCTCCTGCAAAGTATTTCTCCAACAAATTATTAATCTGTTGTCGTTCCATAGCGTTGTATGCTTAAAAATTTTTTTCTAATCTTTTTTCTTGCTCTGGATAAAGCTACGCGAATCGCAGTTTCTTTCATGTCCAAAATCTTGGCGATTTCTTTATATTCCAACTGCTCTACTTCTCTTAATTGAATTAATGTTTGTTCTTTTTCGCTTAATGTTTTAATGATTTTAGAAACTAATTTTAATTCATCTTTAGCTTCAATTTGTTTTTCCAGAGATTGTTCTCTACCCACAAAATTATTGTGAACAATTCGTAAATTGTTATTCCCTTTTAGCTTTAACTGATCTATACAATAATTCTTGGTAATCGTAATTGCAAAAGCTTCCGGACTATTATAGTTTTTTATCTTTTTCCTGTTTTTCCAAAGTCTGATAATCACTTCTTGCATAGCATCTTCTGCAGCTTCTTTAGATATCAAATACCTCAAAGACAACCTGTAAATTCGGTCTTTTAAAGGATTGATAAAAACTAAAAAACTACGTTGATCCATTGCTTTTGGTTTACATCTTGAAGACGTATTACAACCTGTTTTGTTACATCTTCAACAAGTTTTTTTATATCTTCAAATTCAGACTATAAATAATTTATTATTTTCAACTCATAATTTCAAACTTATGAAAAGAAATACTCTCCTCTTACTCAGCATATTTTTATTTACTTTAATTTCTTGCTATGAAGATTTTGATGATAAAATCAGAAATGCTTCTTTAGCCGATACACAGAACTTTGTTTATAAAGGTTTAAAACAATTTTATTTATATAAAGAAAACAAACAAGAATTAGCAGATGATTATTTTTCTGATCAAGAAGATTTAAATGCTTATTTAGCTGAATTTAATTCTCCTGAAAGCTTGTTTGAATCTTTAAAATATCATGAAGATAGATTTAGTATTATTGTTTCTGATTTTAGAGAATTGGAAAAGCAATTGGATGGCATTTCCTTAAACAACGGAATGGCTTTTGGATTGGTAAAAATCTCTTCTTCAGGAAAAGTTTTTGGTTATGTAAGATATGTAATGCCCAATTCTTCTGCAGCAAATCAAGGTGTAGAAAGAGGAATGATTTTTCATAAAATAGATGGTACAACCTTAACAGAAAACAATTATTCTCAACTTTTATCCGGAGAAAATTACACCATACATTTAGCAGAATTAGTAGAAGACGATTTGATTTCTTTAGAAGAAAGCATTCATTTGACAAAGGAAGAGTTTTCAGAAAATCCCATTCATATTTCCACAGTTTTATCTGTTGATGAATACAAAGTCGGATATTTAATGTACAATAGTTTTACGCGAACTTTTGATGAAGACCTCAACGCTGTTTTTGGAGATTTTAAAGCAGAAGGAATCACAGATTTAGTATTGGATTTAAGATACAACAGCGGAGGAAGTATTGAAACAAGCAGAACTTTAGCCGGAATGATCACCGGGCAATTCAACGGAGAACTCTTTGCCAAAGAAGTTTATAATGAAAATTTCCCGGATAAAGATTTACTATTTAAAAACAAAACAAGAAATGGCTCAAGTTTAAACAGTTTAAATTTAGACAAAGTTTATATTCTTACTTCCAACAGCACTGCTTCTGCCAGCGAATTATTAATCAATGGACTAAATCCTTATATTAATGTAGTGCAAATCGGCGATTACAGCACAGGAAAATTCCAAGGTTCTGTTACTTTATATGATTCTCCTGATTTTACGCGTTCCGCTGTTCAGCCCGGACATTATTATGCTATGCAACCTTTGATTTTAAAAACCATAAATGCAGAAGGTTTTACAGATTTTCACGATGGATTAGCTCCGGATATTCAGCAAAAAGAAGATTTAAACAACTTAGGAAATTTGGGAAATCCGGAAGAAAAATTACTACAATTAGCTTTACAACATCTCACCGGAAATACTACAACAGCAAAAAAACCTGAAAAAGAAAGCTTTTTCAACTACTCTCAAATAAGTGAAAACCAAGATAATAAGCATCTTTTTCAACAAATGCATACAGAATTGGATTTATGATTTTATAAATTGGCATACCAATTGCTTTTACTCTCAGCAATAATCAATATTTATAAAATATGAGACTAATTTTAATTGTATTTACTTTTATGATTTCAGCAGGAACTTTATCAGCACAAAACACACAACCCACAGGAATAACCGTTAGCGGAGAAGGAATTGTCAAGGTCACTCCCGATCGCGTAAAAATTAAAGCTCGTGTAGAAAACAAAGCACAAACTGCTCAAGAAGCTAAAACCAAAACCGATAAAGCCGTAAATAAAGTTTTGGATTTTTTGAAAAAAGAAAAAATTGATGAAAAAGATTTTCAAACTGATTACATCAACTTAGATCAAAAAACAGATTATAATACCAAAGAAACACATTATAATGCAGAGCAATCCATTTCTATTACCTTGCATAATGTAGAAGATTATTCCAAAATTATCGGTGGATTGATGAATTCGGGAATCAACAGAATTGACGGAGTTACTTTTGAAAATTCTCAAGTAAAAAAACACCAAAAAGAAGCCCGCATAAAAGCGATTGAAAACGCTAAAGAAAAAGCAGAAGATTATGCAAAAACTTTAAATCTTAAAGTTGGAATTGCCCAAATGATTACAGAATCCGGCAGTAATAATCCTTCTCCTCGTCCGATGTTGATGAGAGCTGCAAGCTATGATTCAACAAATGCGAATGCTCAAGAATCACCTTTAGCTGTTGGACAAATAGAAATTACAGAAAAAGTTGAAGTCAGATTTAAAATTGATTTAGAATAAAACATTTATCAAAATCCGTTTCAAAAGTCAATACGAAATAACAAAAAGTAGTATTGGCTTTTTTTATTTCGCTGTGGTCAAAAAGTTTATCTTTGTCAAAAAACCAAAAATGAAAAAAACAGCGTTATTTTTATTGCTCATCACTTGTTTTATCGCTTGTAAAAACAAAGAAAATAATTCCATCACTGATCAATCTGAAAAAGAAGAACAAGTTCAAAAAAACAATAAAGCTGAAGAATATTTAAAAGAAGTAAGTATAACCCATCAAACTGAGGAATATAATTCTCACAAAGCTATTCGTTTTCAAACTGTATCAACCCTTGATAAACCTGCATTACGCGTCAGTTTAAGCACAAATCTCAACGGTTTTAAAATCCAAACAGAAGATTCTAAGTTTTTATATTTCGATGGAAACAAGCTGTATTCTTCTGAAAAAAAATTACCGGAAGATTTATTGAATTATATGCTTTCCACAGTTTATTATTTTTCCCTTCCTTATCACTTAGAAAATCTGACTGCTGAAGTTCTCAATCATAAATCAACAGACCGTTTGCTCAATTCCGAATTTTCTTCTTTAACGCTGAAATTAAAAGAAAATATTTTACAGCAAACAACGGAAGAAATCAAAGTTTTTTCTGCTCCAAAAACCAGTTTTTTAACTGCGGTAGAATTTTCGCAGTCTTCTAAAAATCCACCGATTTTAGTTTACCAAAATTATTTTTCCATCGGCAAAATTATCATCGCTAAATATTGGGAATTTTACGACGCTGCAGAAGAAGAAAATCCGGTTTTAACAGAAAAAATAACCCTTTCCGGTGTAAATTTCTTTACCCCACAAAAAGATTTCTTTAAAATTCCGGAGAACACCTATAAAATAAATTTTTCTCATTGATTTTTACTTTTCAATATTAAGAAATCACAATTCTCTATAGAAAAAGAAAAACTTATAAAATCTAATATTGCGCAAACAAATTAACCTCTTATCTTTGCACTTCAATTTATAAACTTATGATTGAAATCATTTTGCCGGATGGCAGCATAAAAAAAGTAGAAAACGGAACCACTCCATTTCAAATTGCACAAAGCATCAGTAGCGGATTAGCGCGAAATGTACTTTCTGCAAAATTCAACAACAACACTGTTGAGGTTTCTGAAGCTTTAACTGAAGATGGAAGTTTAGTGCTCTACACTTGGAATGATGATGAAGGGAAACAAGCTTTTTGGCACAGCTCTGCTCACGTGATGGCACAAGCTTTACAAGAACTTTACCCCAATATAAAATTAACTATTGGTCCGGCCGTGGAAAACGGTTTTTATTATGACTTGGATCCCAATGGGGAAAAAATATCAGAAAACGATTTCCCGAAAATCGAAAAACGCATGCTGGAAATTGCACGCGGAAAACACGATTTTAAGAAATATGCTATTTCTAAAGAAAAAGCTTTGGATTTTTATCAAGGAAATGAATATAAACTCGAGCTTCTTGAAAATTTAGAAGATGGAGAAATCACTTTCTGCGATCAAGATACTTTTACAGATTTATGCCGAGGCGGACATATTCCCAATACAAAATTCATCAAAGCCGTAAAACTGATGAATATTGCCGGCGCTTATTGGCGTGGTGACGAAAACAATCCGCAGCTTTCTCGTATTTATGGAATTTCTTTTCCTAAACAGAAAGAATTAAAGGAATATTTAAAACTTTTAGAAGAAGCAAAAGAACGCGATCACCGAAAATTAGGTCGTGAATTAAAACTTTTTACTTTTTCTCAAAAAGTAGGACAAGGTTTACCTTTATGGTTGCCAAAAGGAACAGCTTTAAGAGAGAGATTACAAAATTTCTTAAAAAAAGCACAGCAAAAAGCAGGATATGATATGGTTATTTCTCCGCATATCGGTCATAAAGAACTTTATGAAACTTCCGGACATTATGAAAAATATGGAGAAGATAGCTTCAGACCTATAAATACTCCACACGAAGGTGAGGAATTTTTACTCAAACCGATGAACTGTCCGCACCATTGTGAAATTTATAAATCCGATTCTTGGAGTTATAGAGATTTACCGATTCGCTATGCAGAATTTGGAACAGTTTACAGGTATGAACAAAGTGGAGAATTACACGGATTAACAAGAGTTAGAGGTTTTACGCAAGATGATGCTCATATTTTTTGTACGCCCGATCAATTAGATGAGGAATTTAAAAAAGTAATCGATTTAACTTTATATGTTTTTCAAAGTTTAGGATTTGAAGATTTCACTGCACAAGTTTCTCTACGCGACCCGGAGAACAAACAAAAATATATCGGTAGCGATGAAAACTGGGAAAAAGCAGAAAATGCTATCATTAATGCTGCAAAAGAAAAAGGGTTAAACTATAAAGTTGAAGAAGGAGAAGCCGCTTTTTATGGCCCTAAATTAGATTTTATGGTAAAAGATGCTTTGGGCAGAAGCTGGCAATTAGGAACTATTCAGGTGGATTATAACTTACCGGAGCGTTTTGACTTAACCTACACCGGAAGCGATAACAACGCCCACCGCCCGGTGATGATTCATCGTGCGCCATTTGGAAGTATGGAAAGATTTATTGCTATTTTATTAGAAAACACCAAAGGAAATTTCCCTTTATGGCTGATGCCAGAGCAAGCAATAATTTTGCCATTAAGCGAAAAATATGAGAATTACACAAAAAAAGTTTTAAAATTACTTGAAAATGACGAAATTCGCGGTCTATTAGATAACAGAAATGAAACTATCGGCAAAAAAATTAGAGAAGCTGAGGTTTCTAAGATACCATATATGCTGATTGTTGGTGAACAAGAAGAAAAAAATGGTACGGTTTCTGTTCGTAAACATGGTGGCGAAGATTTAGGTTCGATGAGTATTGAAGAATTTTCTAAAATACTTCAAGATGAAATTAAATCTTCTGTCAAAGAATTTGAAGTTTAATTTTTAAAAATTTAGAACAATCCGAAGAAGAAGAAGAAGATCAAGAGATCATTCAAGAAAGAAAGAAGACGCTCACCGTATTAACCGTAAAATTAGAGCGAAGAAAGTCCGCTTGGTAGGCGACAATGTAGAGATGGATATTTATCCAATCGAGAAAGCTTTGGCTATTGCTGAAGAATTAGGTTTGGATTTGGTTGAAATTTCTCCTGACGCTAAGCCTCCCGTAGTTAAAGCGATGGACTATAAAAAATTCTTGTTTGAACAAAAGAAACGCGAAAAAGCCAGAAAAGCTAAAGCGTCAAAAGTCATCAATAAAGAAATCCGTTTTGGACCCAATACTGATGACCACGATTATGAGTTCAAGAAAAACCACGCCATCCGATTTTTGAAAGATGGAGCAAAAGTAAAAGCTTATGTGTTTTTTAAAGGCCGTTCTATTGTCTTTAAAGATCAAGGAGAAATCTTATTGCTTCGTTTAGCACAAGATTTGGAAGAGTATGGAAAAGTTGAACAATTACCAAAATTAGAAGGGAAACGCATGACTATGTTTATCTCTCCTAAAAAACAAAAGTAAAATAACTTTTCTTGCATTTAGAAAACAATATAATTGCAAGGAATTTTATGATAAATAAATAGAGCATTTAAAAACATACGATATGCCAAAAATGAAAACAAATTCCAGTGCTAAAAAACGTTTTAAAGTTACGGCATCTGGTAAGATCAAGAGAAAACATGCTTTTAAGAGTCATATTTTGACAAAAAAATCTAAAAAGCGCAAAAAACGATTAACAAAACCTGGATTAGTTCACAAAGCTGATGAGAATAACATCAAGCATTGTTTAAGACTGAAATAGGAATTGTTCGGTTTAAATTAAAATAAATTATTAACCCTGGAGTGGGCTCCAAAGATTCCGTTTAGACGGAGCGCCTACTACAAAAAAACAGTAAATTATGCCAAGATCAGTAAACTCAGTTGCTTCTCGCAGAAGAAGAAAAAAAGTGATGAAGCAAGCAAAAGGATATTTTGGAACACGTAAAAACGTGTGGACAGTATCTAAAAACGCAGTAGATAAAGCGATGCTATATTCGTATCGTGACCGTAAAACCAAGAAACGTAATTTTCGTTCTCTTTGGATTATGAGAATTAATGCTGCTGCAAGATTAAACGGAATGTCGTATTCCAAATTTATGGGAAAACTCAAAGCTGCTAATATAGATCTGAATAGAAAAGTATTAGCTGATTTAGCGATGAATCATCCCGATGCTTTTAAAGCAATTGTTGAAAAAGTAAAATAAATTAAAAATATTTGCTCTATTTTAAGGAAATCCTTCTCGATTTGAGAGGGATTTTCTATTTTTAAGCCCAATGAAAAAAATATTTTTACTGCTATTTTCTTTATTACTTCAGTTTTCGGTCTTCGCCCAAATAAAACCGGATACTACCCTGTTTCAAAAGTTCTACAAATTTGAAGATCGAGATGAGGTTTTTGTTCCTTTAGGAAAAATCGCTTTTGCAGATACTGTGGTGGAATTTAAAAGAGGAAATCCGCCCGCAAAAGAACCTTTTAATAATCCTGATAACGGACTTGGAGAACCTGATTTTACTACTTACGCAACAGATGAACCCAAATATGTTTCCATAGGTTGCGGTGGACAATACACCGTCAAATTTAAAGAAGTGGGTTTTATAGATATCGAAGGTCCCGATTTGGTTTTCTTTGAAGTCGGTCCGTCTATCGAACCTTTTAAAGTCGAAATCTCTACAGACGGAAAAAAATGGCTTCAATTAGGCCGACAAGTAAATGGCGGGCAAACTACTGTGGATATCGGTAGATTTGTGAGAAAAACAGATCCTCCTCAGATTTTTCATTATATCAGAATTACAGATCTAAAAAGATTTTGTGGAGGCGTAACTCCCGGAGCTGATATAGATGCGGTCGGGGCAATTGGCGCAGTTATCAAGCTGAGTTTAGATGCTAAAGTGCTTTTTGATTATGATAAGTTTGTCATTAGAAAAAGTGCACAAAAACCCCTTGATAAATTAGTTAGACAACTTCAAGAAATTCCTAAAGCAAAAATTCAAATTCACGGACACACTGACGGAGATGGTTCTGAAGAATACAATCAAATTTTAGGACAAAACAGAGCTGAAAGTGTACGTACTTATCTACAACAAAAATTAAAAAACACCGGAGATTTTACTTATGAAATAGAATCTTTTGGAAAAAGCAAGCCGGTAAAAGACAACGAAACAGACGAAGGAAAACAACAAAACAGAAGAGTTGAAATCATTGTTTTTCCGGATAAGGATTTTTACAAACCTCCAAAAAAGGATTAAGTCTTATGTTTTTTAGGTTCTGCTGCCGGAAAAAGTAAATTGTTTAATATCAATCTGTATCCGGGAGAATTAGGATGTAAAGATAATTCTGTGTGCGGATCTCCCACTCGATGTGCATAATCTTCCGGATCGTGTCCGCCATAAAAAGTAAAAAATCCTTTTCCTTTATTTCCATGGATATAACGCGCTTCTCCATTTTTTTTGTTTTCTCCCATGGTAATCACCGTAGATTTTATTTCATTGGGGTCAAAAGCTGTGGTTTGTCCCATAAATCCTTTTACCAAAGAAGTATGATTCTGATTAAGCATAGTAGGAACAGGATCCCATTTTGCTGAAAAAGTTTTTAAACTAAAATAATCTTCTTCTCTGGGGATTTTTCTTTTGTTGGTCATATCTATAGAAGAAAGCTCATAAACAGTAGGATCTTTTTCCAAAGTAAAATCAGTAAAAGCAAATGTTTTGCTGTAATCCAACTTATTTTGATAACCCGGTTCGCTCGGATCTCCATCAAACATAGGTTCACAAATATCTGTGTTTTCTGCAGCCAAAGCAATATCAAAAGAATCGGTTGCGCTACACATTGCAAACATAAATCCTCCTCCGATGACATAATCTCTTATTTTTTTTGCCACAGCAAGTTTAGAATCCGATACTTTATCAAATCCTAATTTAGCTGCTCTGGCTTCTGCTTCTTTCTTTTCTTTGATATACCAAGGAGTTGAACGATAAGCTCCATAAAATTTTCCGTATTGCCCGGTGAAATCTTCATGATGTAAATGCAGCCAATCGTAAAGCACTAATTTATCGTCTAAAACTTCTTCATCATAGACTTTATCATAAGGAATTTCTGCATAAGTTAACGCTAATGTAACCGCATCATCCCAAGGTAAATTTCCTGGGGGCGTATAAACCGCAATTTTAGGTGCTTTTTCTAAAACTACTGCGGCTTGATTTTTAGACGGACTTTCTATTTCTTGTAAGATAGCTTCTGTTTTGCTATCGCTTAAAACTTCATAAGAAACTCCTCTGATTTTACATTCTTGACGAAATTCTTCTGTGTCGGGCAATAAAAAAGCCCCTCCTCTATAATTGAGCAACCAATTTACTTTTTTCTTTTTCGTTAACACCCAATAAGTGATACCATAAGCTTTTAAGTGATTTTCTTGGGCTTCTGCATCCATTGGAATTAAGATATAAGAAGCAAAAGAAGAAATAGGAATTATAAATATAATAAGTAATAAGACTATTTTTTTCATATTGCTTAATATAATAAATCCGTGATAATTTGGTTGTTAAATTTCCTTTTAGAAAGGAACATCATCAAAAGGATCTCCTCCACTTTTATCTTCTCCTTTATTCATCGAACTTCCAAAAGCTTCTTCTGCTGAAGGAAAATTAGAAGTCAGTTCATTTATATCATCTCCTTCATTGAGTTTAGAATGAAATTCATTGGGAACACCACCAAAATCGTCTAAATTTTCAAATCTTCCTAAATGTCCGATAAACTTCAATCTGATGGTATCTGTAGCTCCGTTTCTATGTTTTGCCACAATAAACTCTGCTTGCCCTTGTGTGGGGGTTCTTTCTTCGTCATCCCACTCATCAATTCCGTAATATTCCGGACGATAAATAAATGATACAATATCGGCATCTTGCTCAATTGCTCCAGATTCACGAAGGTCTGAGAGCAATGGTCTTTTGCTTCCTGTTCTTGTTTCTACGGCACGAGAAAGCTGCGACAACGCAATTACCGGAATATCCAATTCTTTAGCCAAAGCTTTTAGGTTTCTTGAAATTGTAGAAATTTCCTGCTCTCTATTTCCTGATTTGGTGTTTACACTTGCAGTCATCAGCTGTAAATAATCAATCATGATTAATTTGATTCCATGTTGAGAAGCCAATCTTCTGGCTTTTGCTCTCAAATCAAAAATAGAAAGAGAAGGGGTGTCATCTATAAAAAGTGGTGCTTTTTCTAAAGACTTTACTTTTACGTTTAACTGTTCCCATTCGTGGGTTTCTAAGTTTCCTGTTCTTAATTTCTCTGAAGACAATCCTGTTTCTGAAGAAATTAAACGAGTAATCAGCTGAACAGAAGACATTTCCAAAGAGAAAAACGCTACCGGAACACCTTGTCCTACTGCAATATTTCTTGCCATAGACAGGGTAAGTGCGGTTTTTCCCATCCCCGGTCGTGCGGCCACAATAACCAAATCACTGGGTTGCCAACCGGAAGTTAGTTTATCCAAATCTTCAAACCCGGAAGGAACCCCGCTCAATCCTTCTTTGTTTGAAATTTCTTCAATACGTTTTTTGGCCTGCATTACCAAGGTTTGCGCAGATTCTGTACTGGTTTTTATATTTCCTTGCGTAACATCGTAAAGTTTAGATTCCGCAGAATCCAGCAAATCGAAAACATCGGTAGATTCATCAAAAGCTTCTTTGATGATTTCATTAGAAATTCTAATCAAACTCCTTTGAATAAATTTCTGAAGAATTATTCTGGCGTGAAATTCAATATGCGCAGAAGAAGACACTTTATTGGCCAATTGAGCCAAATAAAAATCGCCTCCTACAGTTTCTAATCTTTTTTGTTTTTTAAGTTCACTGGAAACTGTTAATAAATCTATAGGCTCTCCTTGTTCAAACAATGAAAATATAGCTTCAAAGATATAGCCGTGAGATTCTTTATAAAAAGCTTCCGGAGTCAACATATCTACAACCTCATCCACTCCTTTTTTATCAATCAGCATAGCACCAAGTGTAGCTTCTTCCAAATCAACTGCTTGCGGAGGAATTCTTCCCTTTTCAAGGTTTACCAAATCTCCTCTTCCCGAACTGTAACTATATTTTTTACTCAATGTTTTCATACCACAAAAATAACCAATTTGAATCGCTAAAAAAGAAAAACGTCGGATTTGATAATCCACAGTCCATCAACATTTGAACTGTTGATAACTTTTTTGAAGTTAGTGTATAGTATTTTTTTTATAGAAAAAATTATTAATACCAAAAATAAGTGTTTTGCATATATTTTTCAATAGGTTTTAAGAAATTGTTTTTATTGACAGATAAGCATAAAAAAACCGAAGACTTAGCTTCGGTTTTTGTGATTTTTATAAGGCATACTGTTTATAGATTTACCCCTTATAAACTCCCATATTAGAATATTTTTCTATCCTATTTTCAATCAATTCTTCTACTGAAAAATCTTTTAAATTTTTATAAGCTTTTAATACTTCTTTTTCTAAGATTTTACACATTTCATTTTTGTCATAATGTGCTCCTCCAATGGGTTCTGTGATAATAGAATCTATTACTTTTAAGCTTTTTGCATCTTTTGCTGTTAATTTTAATGCAGAAGCAGCTTCTTCTTTATGGTCCCAGCTTCTCCAAAGAATAGAAGAACAGTTTTCCGGAGAAATTACGGAATACCAAGAGTTTTCTAACATCATTACTTTATCTCCCAATCCGATTCCCAAAGCTCCTCCGCTTGCGCCTTCTCCTATAACGACTACAATCACCGGAACTTTCAGCCTGCTCATTTCCATAATATTTTGCGCAATAGCTTGTCCCTGACCTCTTTCTTCTGCTTCCAATCCGGGATAAGCTCCGGGCGTATCGATTAAAGTTAAGATAGGCAGATTAAATTTCTCTGCTTGTTTCATCAATCTTAAAGCTTTTCTATAGCCTTCAGGATTTGCCATTCCAAAGTTTCGGTATTGGCGTTCTTTGGTGTTTCTTCCTTTTTGTTGGCCGATAATCATAAAGCTTTGATCGCCGATTCTTCCTACGCCTCCCACCATTGCTTTATCATCTGAAACATTTCGATCTCCGTGAAGCTCTATAAAGTTTTCTCCGCAAATTCCTTTAATGTAATCTAATGTATAAGGACGATTGGGGTGTCGAGAAAGTTGAACTCTTTGCCAAGGCGTTAAATTTTTATAAAGGTCTTTTTTTATGCTCTCCATTTTCTTTTCGATTTGCCTACAAGTCTCACTTACATCTACATCACTGTCCTCTCCAATTTTGCAAGCTTTGGCATATTGCTCTTCCAGCTCTTGAATCGGTTTCTCAAAATCTAAATATTCCATATCCTAAAAATGAGGTTTGAAAATTTTTCAATGTACAAAGATAGAAAACTTATGATTAGTAACTTAAAGCTTTTAAGGTTTGTTTTTGAAAAAGACAGTGTTTTCTGAAGGTTATTCGTCTCTTAAAGATTCTTCTAAGCTGATTTCAAATCAATTAACGCTTAGCTCTTTGCAGTAAAAACACTGCTAAAATTCCAAATCCGATATTGGGAATCCACACTGCCAACCAAGGAGAAAAAGTGGATTGCTCTGCGATGGTTCCAAAAATCTTATCTAAAAACACATATAAGAAAGCAATGGAAATTCCGATGGCTAAGTTGACTCCCATTCCTCCTCTTCTTTTCATTGCAGAAACGGAAACTGCGATTATCGTTAAAATAAAAGCAGAAATCGGAACACTCCATCTTTTATAGCTTTCTACTTTATAACGATTGATATTTCCGGCTCCGTGTTTTTTTTGTTGTTCGATAAACTCTTTTAACTCAAAATAGTTTAAGGTTTCTGCCATATAAGAAGCCGGGGCGAGGGCATCAAAATCAAATGGTAAAATAGTGTCTAATCGCGATCCGCCTTCCAGTTTATCCTCTTCTTCTGTGATGTGTCTTTTTTTATAATTCACCAAAGTATAATTCTCTTCTTCCGGATTATACTTTAAAGTAGAAGCGGTTAATTTCATCGTCATCTTTCCATCATCATCAAACTGTTCCAACACAAAATCATTGGCACGATTTGCCTCCGGTCGGAAATAAGAAGTATAAATAAATTCGTAGTCGTTTATTTGCCTATAAACATCTTCTGTTTCTTTGACTTGTGTTCTTTTGAGGTATTTATATTTGAATTCATTATAGCCTTTGCTGGCTTCCGGAGCTAAGTAAGAACTCATCAGTAAAGCTCCCAAACAAACTATTGTTGCTCCGATGACATAAGGTCTTAAGAATCGCCAAAAACTCACTCCAGAACTCAGAAAAGCTACAATTTCTGTATTGCTTGCCAATTTTGAAGTAAACCATATTATGGATAGAAATAATAAAATAGGAAAAAGAAGATTGGCAAAAAATACCGTAAAATCTACATAATAAATCAGTACTTCTTGCAGAGGTACTTCGTGATCCCTGATTTTTCCGATTTTCTCCGCAAGATCTACTGTTATTCCGATGGGTACAAACAACAACATCATCACCCCGAAAGTGGCTAAATATCGTTTTAATATGTACCAATCTAAGATTTTCACAGTTTACGTTCCAATTTTGTCATCATTTGATTTTTCCAGGTTTTAAAATCTCCTGCAATAATATGTTTTCTCGCTTCGCGAACCAACCACAAATAAAATCCTAAGTTATGGATACTGGCAATTTGACGACCCAACATTTCGTTGACAGAAAATAAATGCCTTAAATAAGCTTTGGAATATTCTGTATCTACCCAGGTGTGGTTCATTTCATCTATAGGAGAAAAATCTTCTCGCCATTTTCTGTTTTTTATGTTGATGATTCCCTCTGAAGTGAAAAGCATTCCATTTCTTCCATTTCTGGTGGGCATCACACAATCAAACATATCAACACCAAGAGAAATATTTTCTAAAATATTTGCCGGAGTTCCTACTCCCATTAAATATCTGGGTTTATCTTTGGGTAAAACATCGGTTACCACATCGGTTAATTCATACATTTTTTCGGTAGGCTCCCCTACTGATAATCCTCCAATTGCATTTCCTTCTGCTTCTTTTTCGGCAATATATTCTGCAGATTGAATTCTCAAATCTTTATAAACTCCGCCTTGAACAATAGGAAACAGATGCTGTTGATGTCCGTAATGTGGCTTTGTTTTGTTCAATCTGGAAAAACATCTGTCTAACCAGCGATGCGTGCGGGCTGTAGATTTTTTGGCGTAAGTATAATCTGCGGGATAAGGAATACATTCATCAAAAGCCATAATAATATCCGCACCTATTGTGCGTTGAATATCCATCACACTTTCTGGAGTAAACACATGTTTTGATCCATCTATATGAGACCTGAAATGTACTCCTTCTTCTTTGATTTTTCGATTATCAGAGAGAGAAAAAACTTGAAATCCACCGCTGTCTGTTAAGATAGGACGATTCCAATTCATAAATTGATGCAATCCTCCTGCTGCTTTCATCACATCCATCTGCGGACGTAAATATAAGTGATAGGTATTTCCCAATATAATATCGGGATTGATATCTTCTCTTAATTCTCTTTGGTGAATTCCCTTTACATTGGCAATAGTTCCCACCGGCATAAAAATCGGGGTTTCGATTTTTCCGTGGTCTGTGGTAAAAACGCCTGCTCTTGCTTTGGTTTCTGTGTCTTGTTTTTTTAATTCAAACGCCATATTTGCATTTTATCAACGGCAAAGATAAGGAAAGGAGAGAACTTGAATTTAAAATTGAACCTAAATTTCAGTTTGTCATAAAATCCGAATTAAAGTGAAAAATAAAAAAGACGAAAAAATGACTTCTCCGCCTTTTTACTTTATATATAAGTTTTCAGAAGTTATCTGCAATATAATTGGGAACAATATATCCGAAAACTAGATAGTGTCCCTTATAGTGTGTCTGTTTCATCTCTAATTATAAAATTTGAAGTTCATTATTTTGATTAAAGCTAAACTAATTCATTCAATTTTTCATCAAATTTAAAATTATA
>JAJYSY010000073.1 GCA_021793375.1 Bacteroidota bacterium
TTTTACACTAAAATCAAGCACTTTTTTCAACTTTGTTTCCTCTGCTTCTAAAGTGTAATCCTTTCCGGCATTCAGTTCTTTGATTCTTTTTTTATCAATATCATACCCCCAAACCGGATAATGCTCTGCAAAAGCAATAGCCAAAGGCAAGCCTACATAGCCTTGTCCAATGACCGCTATTTTTGAAGATTGGTTGGTATTCATAGTTTTTTTATTAAAGCAATTTGCAAAGGTAAGTATTTTTGGTTTGTTAATGCGTAATTTGTGCGAATGGGAATTGAAAAGTGGAGAGGCTGGGAGAGGGGGTGGGTGGGGAGGGTCTTCTCCTCATCCCGCCTTCTCTCTATCTCATTTTCTCCTCATTCTGTCTTCTCTATCTCTCAGCCCTTCCTCGTCTCGTCTGCTCAAAAACTCACAGTTTCCATTTTTCGGGATTTTTAATCATATTCACAATCATCCCTATTATTTGATTGTATTTTTTATTTAAATTTTTATATTCTTCTTTTTCAATATATCCACAAGCCAATGAATATTCTAACCATACTTGTGTTTCAGCTGCTTCGCTTTCAGAGTCAGATAATTTTGCTACAAACGCTTTTGGATATCTACGCTTTCTCCAAGCTTCGGCAATATTAGCAGACACAGAGCGAGAAGATCTTCTTATTTGGTCTGTCAAAGAATAAACCTCTTCCTTTGGAAAGTTCTTAGTTATATGAAAAATTTCCATTCCTCCCTCAAAAGATTTTTCATATACCCTTAATTCATCATGGCGTTTAATAATTCTCATTTTTTATAAGTTTATTTTCAAATCCTCCCTCTCCCACTCTTGTTTTCTCCTTTTCTCCCACTCTCGTCTTCCCGTTCTCTCGTTTTCTCTTCTTCTCCCGCGCGCTCCTCTTCTCTTCACAAACAACATTCGCATTAATTCGCCTCCATTCGCCAAATCTGCATCAATTCGCACTTCATCACATGGCTTCGCCTCTTCAGTCCCATAGAGACCAAAAAAAGGGTTTCGAAATATTATTGTTGGGGAATTTATGGTGTAGTTTTCCCCAGTTTATTTTTATGCACATTTACTTTAAATCCGCTGTTCAGGGCAGGGATAAATAAAGTAACTTGTGTTTTATCGTTAATCAGCACAATACCCTTCTTGTCTTTTAAAGCGCCTCTCGCGATTTGGACTTCTTGTCCTTCTTGGAAGTCGACGTACTTTATAGCTGTTTGATGGGTATCAAAAAACGCCATGACTTCTTTCATTTCTTCATCTCTTATAACGGCGGGTTTTCCCAACCAAAATAAGCGACGTACAACGCCCGGCGTTTGCAATACTTGGTTTGTTTCCTGGGGTTCTTCAAATCGAACAAACACATAAGAACGAAAATAAGGAATTTCTACTTTTTTAATACGATCCGACCACTGTCTTTCTTCTATTTTAGTCGGACAAAAAACGGTAAATCCTTTTTGTTGAAGTCGCTGAGCTACTTTTTTTTCGCTTCTGCTTTTCACATAAAGTATAAACCATTTCATATTCTTAAGTCCTTAAACTTCCGTACTTCTTTTTTAAGTTTAAGTCTGTATTCGCACAACAACTTAATACTTAAAAAAATATAAGTGACAAATTTAAGGAATTTTGTTGAAATTGAAGATTCTAAATATAGAATATTGAATACTAAAGTTAAAATGTTCTTTACTTTTTTCCATTGCCTCTTCCTTCGACAAGCTCAGGAACCGGCGACAAGCTCAGGAACCGGCGACAAGCTCAGGAACCGGCGACAGGCTCAGGGAACGGAGGAATTGAAATTGAACTTGAAAGTTCTGAATATCCAAGGCTGAATTGTTCTTTACTTTTTTCCATTGCCGAAAAAAGTAACAAAAAAGTCTATGCGGATTATAAAAAGCAGTAGAAAATACTACGGAAACCCCAGCCACGGATAAAAATAACTCGTCCTCCTACGTCGTCCTCAAACAGGTTTTTATCCTTTGTCCAACGCTGCTTCCTTGATTTTCAATGTTTTTATAATATGCAGGTTTTTGAAATTGAACTTAAAAAAATCAGCGGTAATTAGCTTAATCCGCGTTATCGGCGTTCCGTTTTTCTCCTCAAATCCTCATCTCCCTATCTCATTTTCTCTTTAACTCCCTATCTCCTCAACTCCCTATCTCGCACTCTCTCCAACTCAAAAATTCTCTTCTACAAATCTCACTACTAACTACTGACTAAATCCATATCTCGATACAATTCCTCCCTTACAGTCCGGAATTACTCGATATGACGGGGAAATTGAACTTGAATTCGAACTTGAACTTGAAAATTTTAAATAAATTTGATTACTTCTCCCTATCTCGCACTCTCTCCAACTCAAAAACTCTCCTCTACAAATCTCACTACTCACTACTGACTACTGACTACTGACTAAATCCATATCTCGATACAATTCCTCCCTTACAGTCCGGAATCACTCGATATGACGAGGAAATTGAACTTGAACTTGAAAATTTTAAATAAATTTGATTACTTCTCCCTATCTCCTCAACTCACTATCTCGCCCCCCACCTCATTTCCTCCTTAATCTCCTTTTACGTTTTTGAAGATATAGATTCGTTTTGCGCCTTCGTCCATGAGTACTACGAATTGCCAATCGGGTTTGATGAACATATAATCTCCTTTTCCAAGGACGGGGCTTAAGCGGAAGGAGAAAACTTTTTCATTTCGAAGTTCCAATTGTCGAGTAACGCCTCTTGTTGCAATAAGGTAATGTCGAGGACGCTCGTTACCCATCTCCACTCTTACAGACCCTCTCTTAGAATCTATAGAAATTCGGCAGGCCATGTTTTTTGTCTCTTCATATCCTTCAAGGACGTGCTGAATGGTTACGTTATTAAAAGCATAGGTTTGTTGAAATCGCGTAAATTTCCCATTATTCTGAGCAAAAACCATCGCGGTACTCATCAGCAAAATAATAAGGGTTAGTAGTTTTTTCATGGATTGTTTAGATTTGGTATCGCAATTTTATAAAAACTAATCTTAATTTCCATATATTAAATGGATATTAAGATTTCTTTAAAATTGTTTTCCCTGTGTAAATAACGAATGTATTGATTTTTAATTGTATCATCGGCAAGAAGTTAGCAATTCAGAAAACAATTTCACAGACTTTATATCATAGTTATTATTTTAAATTTCAATAAAAAAAAGCTGTTTCGAAATCGAAACAGCTTTTTTCAGTTCTTAATAAATTGGCAGCTTTCTTTTATTTGATTTTGAAAGTTACTCTTCTTACTAACTGACGAGCATCTTTAGAAGATTTTTCTACAGAAGAATCTACTCCTTCTCCTTTAGTGCTTAATCTTCCTTCGTCAATTCCTGCTGCTACCATTAGTTCTTTCACTAACTCAGCTCTCTTTTCAGATAAGCGCTTGTTGTAATCAGCATTACCAATTTCATCTGCATATCCAATTAAGTCTGCATTAACCGATGGGTTTTCTTTCATATAAACAATCAAGTAGTTAACTGACTGTAAAGAATATACTTCCGGTTCTACGCTATCAAACTTGAAGTACACGTTTACATATCCTCCATCGATCAATTGTTTCACGATGTCTTGGTCAGAAGATTTACTACGATCTTCTGCATCTGCGATACGTCTGTCCATAGCTTCTTCTAAGATATCAGGAACTCCATTTCCATTTTCATCTTTCAAGAATTCATCAACATTGTCTTTATGATTTTCAACATCATTTTCTACTGCATCCATTCTTGCTGCAAGTTCATCTAACTCATTAGTGTAATCTTGCTCTTTACGAATATGCCAGTCTGCATGTTGCTCTGCACCCCCGATGTAATAAGTCAATCCAATAGAAGTGTTGATAAACATTCCGTTAAAACCTCTTGTAGAAGTTTTTCCTGTTCCATCAAAAGTATAGTCTTGTCTTACATTACCGTACATAGAAACGTCTCCGGTAAGTGCAAAGTTATTTCCTAACCTAACTTGTGGAGTCAATCCAATCACTCCGAAAGCTAACTGATCGACACTCTTTTTCACCGGTTCTTTAGGCGTTAATCTTCCATATCCTACACCCCCGTGTGCTAATAAGTTAAATCTGTTGGTCCAATCTCTGAAGCCAAGTACAGATCCTACGTTTACTACTCCTTGCAAAGAAGCTCTCATCAATTCTGACTCAAAGTCATTACTATTACTGGCTCCTTCGAAAGAATTGTATCCGAAGTCTAATTTAAACCCGAAATTTTCGTTAATCATATAACGAACACCAAGGTCTCCTTGCCAAAAGTCAGGGGTTTTTGTGTAATACCCGCTTTTCATCGGGCGTACTGGTTTTGTCATTCCGGCCTGTAATTCAATAGACCAGTGTTTGTAGTCATTGTAATCGCTTCCGGATTTTTCACGATCTGTTTGAGCAAACAGAATAGTTCCCGAAAGCAACAAAACGAAAAGTAAAGATAATTTTTTCATAATATTGATTATTTAGATTCAAAATCATAGCGCTAATATACAGTATTAATAACAAAAGCATTAAACTATTGAGAATTTTTTAAAAACTTTATAGTTCTGCTTATCAAAATCAATACACTTAATAGCTGGGGCAAATTTAAGTGGTAGATTTACAATACGCAAGTTTTTTAGGTTATTTTTAAGATTTAATTTTTTTATATTAAAATCAAACCCTGACATTAACCCTTTATTATTCAGCTTCTTAAGCAGCATCTAAAAACTTAAGCAACTCGAAAAAAGAAACAAAAATTTAGCGTTCCGACAGCCTTATTTCACTTTATATTCCTGTTTTGACAGATTTTCTTTTTATTTTAAAAAATTGTATTTTCTTTATTTCTTAGTTTCAATTCCTCTGACTTAAGGTTCTTCATTTATAATAATATGGTTAATTTTGTTTTTCAATATTCCTAAAAAAAAATTTATGGAAACTGTTTTTTCCCAATCGGAGAGTTTGATTGAATTTATTCATCACGAACAAGCATTTAAATCTACGGAAAATAGAAATAAGCTCATTCGTATTCTCAGCCGATCGAGCAATCTACCTAAAGTACACAATATCAATATATACCTTCATGAGCATCCGGAAGGATTTTCTATTCAACCCGGAAAAGCCATGCATATAGGTACGGAAATTCTTGCTGATCCGTTGGTGGCGTTAGTGCATATCCGCTACGGTTTGGAATGGCAAATTTGGTATAGAAGTCAGCAAGCCGATGCCATAGATCCGCGTTTGTGCGATATGGCCGCTTGTCAGGTAACCGCAAAATTTTACGATACGCTGTCTCAAGAAGATAAAAAAGCTTTGCTGAACTTTCCGAAAAATTTCTATAATATCTTTAGAAAGTTCAAAACACAATCCGGATTGGTAGAGCTTTCTGCTGAAGAATATCAAGAGTTGGGAAAAATGCATCAGATGACTTATCCCGAAGCTCCTTTGTCTCAAAGTGAATTGAAGATTGTTCGACATTTGGCTCTGCCTTTGGAACATTTGCTAATGAGTGGCGGAGATAAAAGATTGCAAATAGATAAAGAACAGTTGCTCAATAAATATGGGTGTACGCCTTTTCCGAGACCGAAGGCTTTTACTTTTGCTTCTTCTACGGCTACTTCCATCTCCAATATTGCTTTTAATCAAGCGGAAGTAAAGCGAGAAAAATTGATTAAGGATTGTTTTAAAACTTCTTTCGAAGAAACGATTAAGGCTTTTTCAGAGGAAATCAAATCTCGTTTGAAATCGACTTTGACACTTCCTAAGGATACTGCAGTGATCTTAGCTCCTTCAGGAACAGATGTGTCGTTGTTGTTTGCCGGACTTTGTCAGACTTTATTTTCAAAAACCTTGGTGCATATTTTAGTGGCTTCTGATGAAACCGGAAGCGGAGTGCCCGCTGCTTTAAAGGGACTGCATTTTTCTGAGCTTACTTCTCAGGAGATTAGGGTAAAGAAGGGGGAACAGATCAATGGTTTTGAAGCTGTTGAGCTTTATGAAATTCCCCTAAAAAAGGAAGAGGGAGCGTTAAAATCTACAACAGAAATAGACACTGAAGTAAAAAAAGCTTTTGAACAAGTGGTGGCAGCAGGAAAACAACCGGTTTTACACGTGATGAATCAATCTAAATTGGGATATGTCGCTCCGAGTAATTCTTGTTTAACCGAATTGGAGAAAACTTATGGTGATCAGTTTTTTGCATTGATTGATAATTCGCAAATGCGAATGGGACGTTCTGAACTGGGGAATTATATCACACATAATTATGCGATGACCATTACCGGATCTAAGTTTTTTACAGCTCCTCCTTTTTGTGGGGCTTTATTATTGCCCAAAAGCAGAGAACATCTATTAGGAGAATCTTCTAACGGAATTCCTTCTGGTTTAAAAGATTATGCTTTTAAGAATGATTTTCCCGCCGATTGGAAATCTGTTCAACAACTGAAAAAAGGCAGTAATCTCGGCACTTTAATGCGTTGGAAAGCTGCTATTGTAGAACAAGAACGGTATTTTAAAACTCCTGTTTTGCTGCGAACCTTAGGGACGGATATGTTTTGTACGCATGTGGTGAACAGTATTGAAAATGCCAGTTTCTTGCACGCTCTCACTGACGAGGACTCTCATAAAAAGCCTGAAGATCCGATTGCTTATCAACGTTCTATTTTTCCTTTTTTCCTTTCTAAAGATGGGAAAGTATTGTCTTTGGAAGAAACGCGAAAGGTATATCATCTCCTAAACCAAAAGCTCTCCGGTTTGTTTGAAGGAAAATCGGAAGACCTCATCTCTCTGAGCGATCAAGTTTGTCATATCGGTCAGCCTGTACAAGCTACTTATAAAGACGGGACGGTCTCCGGGGTATTGCGCATCAGTTTGGGTGCCAGAGTGATTTCTGAAAGCTGGAAGGAACAGGATGTAAGTTTGTATTTCCAAAAAATACAGGAACAAATGGGACAGGTCAATACTATTATCAGG
>JAJYSY010000021.1 GCA_021793375.1 Bacteroidota bacterium
TCTTCATCTCATTGATTTTCAAAGCATGAAGATACTAAATCTCTACGATTTCTCCTAATAATTAATCTTAGAAAAAGAAAAAAGCTGCCCCAGTTATGAGACAGCTTCTTTTTTTATTATTTTAGCCAAGCACCAATTAAAAATAAAAATATGAGTAACGGTAACAAACCCAAAAAGAAAAAATTAAATATTGAAATAGACGAAGAAACTGCACAAGGGCAATACAGTAATTTAGCTATTGTAAATCATTCTGCTTCAGAATTTGTAGTAGATTTTGTCAGCATAATGCCGGGATCTCCCAAAAACAAAGTAAAATCTCGTATCATTTTAACGCCACAACACGCCAAAAGATTACTGAAAGCTTTAAACGATAATATCGTGAAATTTGAAAAACAACACGGAAAAATTCAAGATTACGGAAAACAAGCTATTCCTTTAAACTTTGGCCCAACCGGAGAAGCTTAATAAATACTCAAGATAACAATTTAATCTCCATTAATTTAAACCTTAAAATAATGGAGATTTTTTTTATTGCAGATTAATCTCTAAACCCTTGAGAAGACCAATGAGCTGCCTTCTGCATTCTGATTTTTCTCATAAAATTATGAATATTGGCTTTGTCAGCTTTTATTTTTATAAAATATTCATCCCGATGAAAAGTGTATTCTGAAGCTTGACTTTTATTGATTTTTAATTTATAAAAAGGAATAACCAAACCGTAATTTTCCATATTTATCTGAAACCTGATTAAAATACCATCGGTTTTAAGTTCAATATTACAAGTGTTCAACCCTTGATTTAAAACCAATAAATTTAAGATTTCCACACTTCCGGAATTGATGACTAACAACCCGGAATCTACACCTTGCAAAGCTTGACGAGTTTTTAAGTCTAAAGATTTGCCGATTTCTTTTTCAATTCGTGTTTTGACCTCTTCAGGATTATTGGAAAGATTTAATAACATTTGATTTTTCTTGAAAGATACTTATAAAAATGGGCATCATTAAATTTTAAAGTATCTTTGTCAATTAAATTTTTTCATCCTATGAATATTCAGCAAACGCTTACCGAAAAAGCTACAGAAATACTTAAAAACAATTATGAGGTTGAAGTTAAAGAATTTGAATTTCAACCCACCAGAAAAGATTTTAAAGGAGATATCACCTTAGTGGTTTTTCCTTTATTGAGATATATCAAAGGAAATCCGGTAAAAATAGGAGAGGAGTTGGGAACCTATTTTGTAAATGAAATCGCTGAAATAAAAGAATTCAATGTAATTAAAGGATTCTTGAATCTTGTTTTTTCAGATGATTATTACCTGAATTTATTCAATCAAATCAGAACAGAAAAAAATTACGGAATTCAAAAAGAAACCGAAGAATCCGAAACTATTATGGTGGAATATTCTTCTCCAAACACCAATAAGCCTTTACATTTAGGACATGTCAGAAATAATTTATTGGGCTATTCCGTTGCAGAAATCTTAAAAGCTACCGGTCATAAAGTTTATAAAACCCAAATCATAAACGACAGAGGAATTCATATTTGCAAAAGTATGGTGGCTTGGCAAAAATTTGCCCCAAAAGACGAATCCGGAAACAGAGAAACTCCGGCTTCAACAAATATGAAAGGAGATAAATTTGTAGGAAAATACTACGTCAAATTTGATGTGGAATACAAAAAACAAATTGCCGAATTAGTAGCACAAGGAACTCCGGAAAAAGAAGCAGAAAAAAAAGCTCCGCTGATGCTTGAAGCACAAAAAATGCTGAAAGAATGGGAAGATGGAAAACCAGAACTTATAGAAGTATGGAAAACCATGAACAATTGGGTTTACGAAGGATTTGAAAAAACCTACAAAGAATTAGGCGTAGATTTTGACAAAAACTATTATGAAAGCGACACCTATCTTTTAGGAAAAAAAATCATAGAAGAAGGATTAGAAAAAGAGGTGTTTTTCAAAAAAGAAGATGGAAGTGTTTGGGCAGATTTAACCGAAGAAGGATTGGATGAAAAATTAGTGCTGCGCGCAGATGGAACAGCAGTTTATATGACACAAGACATCGGAACAGCAATCCAACGTGTAGAAGATTTCAATATTGACGGAATGGTTTACACCGTTGGGAATGAACAGGATTATCACTTTAAAATCTTGTTCTTAATCCTTCAGAAATTAGGATATAAATGGGCAGATAATTTGTACCATTTAAGCTATGGAATGGTAGATCTACCCTCCGGAAAAATGAAAAGCCGAGAAGGAACAGTAGTCGATGCCGATGATTTAATGGCAGAAATGACTAAAACAGCAGCAGATATTTCTAAGGAATTAGGAAAATTAGACGGCTATTCCGAAGCAGAAAAACAAGCTTTATATAAAACCATAGGAATGGCTGCTTTAAAATACTTTATCCTTAAAGTTGATCCTAAAAAAGGAATGCTGTTCAATCCGGAAGAATCTGTTGATTTCCAAGGAAACACCGGACCTTTTATTCAATATACCTATGCGAGAATTCAATCTATCTTGAGAAAAGCTGATTTTGATTATTCAAAAAATATCGAAAATTATGATTTGCATGAAAAGGAAAAATCTTTGATAAAACATTTGACAACATTCCCTGAAACATTACATTTAGCAGCCAAACAACACAGTCCGGCTTTAGTGGCAAATTACACTTATGATTTGGTAAAAGAATTCAATTCATTTTATCAAAATGTCAGTATTTTAGGTGTAGAAAATACCACAGAAAAAACATTTAGAGTACAACTCTCTCAAAAAGTTGCAGAAGTCATTAAAACAGCTTTTAAACTCTTAGGAATTGATGTTTCGGAGAGAATGTAAAAGTAAATTATTTTATAAAAACCAAACCTTCAAAATTTATTAAGTTTTGAAGGTTTTTTTATGAATTGCTATTTTGAAGTTTTGGAAAATTATTTTGAAGAAAAATATTATAAAAGTGTATAATGATTTTCAAAAACAAAAAAACGCTAAACAGGAATTTCCTATTCAGCGTTTGCAGTAGCGAGACCTAAAGTTGTATTTTTATGTACTAAAAGTGGTATTTTATTTAAAACTATAGAAAGAAGTGCCGTTTATCTTAAAGTATATAGAGATGCTTTAGTAAGGATGATGAAAGAAGATAATCTTTTTTTCCTGCATCTTCAAGAAGTCAAGCAGCTGCTGACTATATTTTAAATAGAGACAAAAACGGAATGCCGACTTATTTTAAGGACTTAAAAAATCAAAAAAACAGCATTAAATGCTCCAAAAACTCAATATGAAAAAAGAATTTTAAAAGCTGTTAAGAAAGGATATAAAAAAGATGATATTTTTATTTTAGGAAAACCTAAAGGAGAATTAAAAAAAACTATTCCAAATTTTGATATTACTATTTCAGGAGCAATAATAAATAAAGCAATAAGTCAATTAAAGGATCATAATTTAAATTGGTAAAACTTTTTAGACTTACCTGAATCTTTAGTTAATCCACAGGCTATTTTTAAAAGTAAATCAAAAGGAATAGTTATTTTGATTTATATGAAAGATGTAAAGAAAAAACCTTTAATGGTTGCCGTTCATATTCAAAATAAGAGAAAGTTAATTTTATTGCCAGCATTTATGCTCGAAATAATTAAGTCTAAAGTAAATGTTGATGGTAAAAAACGGCACGTTAGAATATCAATTGAAGTATTTAAAGACAGAAGAACCCTTTTAAAGTCTTACGATCTTGGCAAAAAGAAGAAGTCTCATTTACCCAAGGAATCATCTAAAAGATTATCCAGCAGCGTAAACAAGACTTCTATGAAATGCAAATATACAAAAAACAAGCCAAATCCAAAAAAAGGATTATCAGCATCTAATGTTAGAAGCATAAACTCCCAAACTGAACGTGCGCCGATGTTTGCCATTAATGGCGAAACAGCTAAATTCTTACAAGCAATAGAAAAAAAACCTGTTGGAAGTGTGGTTGTTACTTTAGATGGCGCACAAGGAAGCGGAAAAACCACAAGCCTATTTCAATTTATCAATGATTTTGCAGAAGCTGGCAATACTTGTTTGTTTGCAAGCTTGGAAGAACATCCGGCATCAAATTTATTTGCAGAAAAAAGAGATAAATATTTAAGCAACAAAGCACAAGAAATGATTGATGTTGCAGATGAATTTGAAGATTTACAACAACTATACGACACCGTAGATCATTACGATTGTATATTTATAGACAGCTGGCAAAAATTGGAAAAAATGATAGGAAGATTAAGACTTGATGAAGATTTGCGTAAGCGTTTCCACAGCAAAGTTTTCTTCATAATTTTTCAGCAAACCACAACCGGAAGAACAAAAGGAGGTGCAGAAATCGTTTTTGATGGAGATATTATAATTAAACTTCAAAAAGAAGCGAAGTTTGAAGATAATTACGCTTATTTTGACAAAAATAGATACACTAAAATTCCTTTAGAAAAAATCAGATATAATGTTTTAAATGGACGTGTCTATAATCCAAATAAAGAAGAAGAAAAAAATACTACACAAGCAAATTCTTTAAATGCTGAAAATAGTTTATTAAGTTCGTTAATAATTATTTTCTTAAAAACCACCTGCCTTTAAGGTGGTTTTTTTATAATTTGAAATTTGTATCTTTGTAAAAGAAAAACGATTGATAGATGGAATTTACTATAAAAATAGACGCCAGAAATAAACAAGCTAAAGCCTTTTTAGCTTACATCAAGACATTACCTTTCATAGATATTAAATATAAAGAAAAGGGTAAACCCACTAAGGAAAAAAAAACCTATAATCCTGAATTTGTAAAAATGGTAAAAAAATCTGCTGCGAGTAAAAAAAGATATGTAATTGAAGATATAGATGAGTTTTGGGAAAATTTATAATTGAATATACCGAAAAAGCAAAAAAAGACTTTAAAAAACATAAAAAAAGTGGTGATAAAGCCACTCAAAAACGCATTAAAAGAGTTTTAGAAGAATTAAAAACCCATCCCACAAAAGGTATTGGTAAGCCTGAAAAATTAAAACACGATCTTTCTGGTTATTGGTCTCGACGCATCAATCAAAAAGATAGAATGATTTATTCCATTGACGGAAAAAAAATACTAATAACCATTGTTTCAGCTATTGGACATTATCTTGATAAATAAAAAACTTTTCTTTTTATTTTTAAAACCTCTTTTACAACATTTAAAAAACAGTTTTATAACAAGTTTTGTAACAGCATAAACCCTTATATCTATTGACTTGAATCTTATTATGTTACACTTCTATAACAGCTTCTTGGTTTAATTTCGTGTAATTTTATTTTTTTTAAATTTAAAAAAAACACAAATGTTAATAAAATCATTAAAAGTTAAAGTCGATTTTCAGCAGTTCATTATCAGCTTTTTCTGTTCTTGAAATATAAGTTTCTGTAATTCTAATATCGTGATGCCTTGCTTGATCTCTTACTTTTTTTGCTGGCACTTCTAATAAAAGAAGATTTGTAATTTCGGTATCTTTCAAACTGTAAAATTGATACTTGTTTTCAAAATTCAATTTTGCTCTCATTTTCGCCCACTCATCAGATATTTTTTTGGGATTTAATTTTATAGTTCCAGGCAAAAAACCATTCTTAGAAAATAAACATTCAGAATTTTCACTTTGCACCAAATGATCAACAAGCAGGATTCTTAGCTTTTTTGGAATTGTAACTGTTCCATCTTTACCATTTTTTTGAAGCTGATCCGGGTATGAAAATAGTTCCCTCAAATAAATTTACGTGCTTGACCTTTAATTTTGTCAGCTCTGTTCTTCTAATGAAACAGAAGTAAGTAATAAGGCACAGCGTTAACTATTCGCCAATCACCATTCTTGGTTTGCTTTAATTCAGCAGGAATATAGTCAATGAATATCTTTTTAGAAAAGTGTTGTTTTTCAGATTTAGGCATTTTTTTATTTAAGCTTTCTGAATTTCACAAAGCCCCAAACTTGACCCACACTAAAAATAGAAAACGCCCAAAAACCTTTATTAATAGGTGTTTGAGCGTTTGCAGTAGCGAGACCGAGAGTTGAACTCGGGACCTCCGGGGTATGAATCCGACGCTCTAACCAACTGAGCTATCTCGCCATAATTCTTTAGAAAATGCTCAATTTCATTTTCCGGATGCAAATATATAATTATTTTGAAACCACACAAAAAAACTTCAAAATTAAATTCAATTATTTTATTTTTAATCTTGACTGATAATACATATATTGCCGGAAAGAAATTAACTAAAACATTATGAAAACCGATAAAAAGAAATATACTATGGAGTTTCCTATCCAAGCTTCTCCATCTTTATTATACCAATACATCTCTAACCCTTCCGGATTAAGCGAATGGTTTGCAGATAATGTAAACTCTCGTGGTAAATTATTTACCTTTATTTGGGAAGGAAGTGAAGAACAAGCAAAACTTTTAAGCAAAAAAAACGAAGAAAGAATAAAACTGCAGTGGGTAGAAGACGAAGAAGAAGAAACTAACGCTTATTTTGAAATGAGAATTCAAGTTGATGATATCACAAAAGATGTTTCTTTAATAGTTACTGATTTTGCAGATGATGAAGATGAAGTAGAAGAGGGGAAAATGCTTTGGGAAAGTATGATTGACGATCTAAAACAACTTTTAGGTTCTGCTTAATTCAAAAAATATTTCATTTTTTTATTTAAAGATTAATATTTAAAATATTAACCTTCAGCTTATGTCTTAAACTGAAGGTTTTTTTTATGGCTAAACTGAATATGATGATAGATTTCAACGGAGAATTTATTTCGGCCAAACAACCTGTTTTATTTGCTGAAAACAGAGGGTATAATTATGCAGATGGTCTTTTTGAAACACTTAGATTTATCGATAAGAAAATTATCTTTTGGGAAGATCATTATGAAAGATTAATTTCCGGAATGCAAACCTTGCAAATGGAAATTCCTTCTTATTTTTCAAAAGATTATTTAGCAAATAGAATTGTAAAGCTGATAGCCAAAAATAAACTTTCCAATCAAGCGGTAAGAATAAAAATAAATGTTCACAGAGAAGCCAAAGGATTTTATACGCCAACTGCTCAAAATATAGCCTATTTTATTCGAGTAGAGGAATTGAAAAAAACGACTTATTCCTTTTCTTTAAAGAAATATAAAGCAGGAATTTATAATTTGCATAAAGTTGCTGCAGATCCATTATCTACTTTAAAAACCACCAATAAACTCATTAATGTTTTAGGCAGTATTTACGCTCAAAAAAATGGATTTGACAATTGTTTTTTATATAACCAAAAAGGAAATATCATAGAAGCTTTAAATGGAAATTTATTCTGTGTTTTTGAAAATCAGATAAAAACCCCTCCTTTAAGCGAAGGATGTTTAAACGGAATTACCCGTAAAAAAATCATGTTGTGTATAAAAGAAAATAATTTTAGGTTGTCAGAAGAACCCCTTCAATTATCAGATCTTTTAGAAGCAAAAGAACTGTGGATCACAAACTCTATTATGGGAATTCAACCTGTTTTTCAATTTAAAGATAAAATTTATAAAGCTGAAATTGCCAAACAGTTAGAAAAAGCTTTGAATTTAAAAGCAAAGATGAATTAATTGTAGTTGGGGTTTTCCGGAGAATTTGCCCAGATTAGATATTCTCCACCCATTTTTTTAATTTCTTCTTTCCAAATAGAAGCATCTCTTTTTTGAAAAATATTGAATTGACTATCTCTGATAATCCAAGATTTTTGGTCGATTTCATTTTCTAATTGATAAGGCATCCAACCGGAATACCCTAAAAAGAATTTAATTTCATCAGAAGAAATTTCTCCTTTTTTTAATTTTTCATAAAGTAAGTCAAAATCTCCACCCCAATAAATATCATTGGTAATGGCTATGCTACCGGGAAGAATTTCCGGCATTTTATGAATGTAATATAAATTATCTTGATCTACCGGTCCTCCTTTATAAATAGGAAAATCTTTTTGAATGTCAGGAAGAAGATCAGAAAGTTTAAGATCTATTTCTTTGTTTAAAATAAAACCCACACTGCCTTCTGAATTATGTTCTGTTAAATAAATAACAGATCGACCAAAAGAATAATCTCCGGTTAGTGCTAATTCAGCTATTAAAAGTTGTCCTTTATGCGGCATAATATGCTGTTGTTTCTAATTTAAATCACAATAAATATACAAAAATACTTGAAATTGTATAAATTTCTGTTTGAAAAATTTGGAATAAAAAAGTGTTTTATATAAAAAACTAAAGGCCTTTCAAGTAGAAAGACCTTTTTTATAATATTTTAAAAAAATACTATGTGGTTTAGTTTACTGATTTTTGTAAATCAGATCCCGGTCTAAATTTCACAACATTTTTTGCTGGTATTTGAATAGTTTTACCAGTTTGTGGGTTACGACCTTCACGAGCTGCACGACGAGTAACAGACCAAGAACCAAATCCAACTAAAGAAACACGATCTCCTTTTTTAAGTGCTCCTTGTACGTTTTCAAGAAAAGATTCTAAGCTCTTTTTTGCTGCTGCTTTTGAGATTCCGGCATCTTCTGCCATTACATCAACTAAATTTGATTTGTTCATAATTAAGAATTTAAATTAATTGTAGAATTAAGTTTTGTTTAATACGTCAACAAATTTATATGCTTTTCTGTATTATACAAGGCTTTGCAAAAGAAATACTGAAAAACACCATCAACTTTAACTAAATTTTAACTAATTAACAAGTTTTATCTGCTTTTTCTCTCAAGTGTAGGATACATCAGGCTTCTAAAGCATAAAAGAATTTTCTTCTAAATTCAACCCATTTAAAATGTCTTTTATAGGCATTTTTCTTTTTCCGGGCATCTGCATTTCTAAAATAGAAACATAACCGGAAGTGACCGCTACTTTCAAAGCTGTTTTGGATTTAAAAATTTTTCCTATCGCATGATTATGAACAGCATTTTCAGGCTGAACAGAAAAAAACTTACAACGCATTTTCTTTTTTCCATTCTGAAAATAACTCCAAGCAACCGGATAAGGATTTAAACCTCTTACTAAATTATGGATTTCTTCCGGTTTTTTAGTCCAGTCTATTTTTGTGTTTTCAGCGTTTAACTTTGGTGCGTGTTTTTCAATTTTATCGTTTTCTTGAGCTTTTGCTTCTACTTTATTTTCAGCGATTAATTGCAGTGTTTTATGCACTAATTTTGCTCCTTCTTGCATTAGTTTATCATGTAAACTTCCGGCGGTTTCTGCAGTTTTAATTTCAACTTCTTCTTGTAAAATGATTTTTCCGGTGTCAATTTTTTCGTCTAAGAAAAAAGTGGTGACTCCGGTTTTTGTTTCTCCATTGATGATGGCCCAATTGATGGGAGCCGCTCCGCGATAATCGGGGAGGAGGGAAGCATGTAAATTAAAAGTTCCCAATTTTGGAAAATCCCACACTTTTTTAGGCAACATTCTAAAAGCTACCACAACTGCAACATCAGGATTGATTTGTTTTAAAGTTTCTTGAAAATCATCTGATTTTAAATTGGAAGGTTGATAAATTTCTAAATTTTGTTTTAAAGCAAATTTCTTTACCGCCGAAGCGTGTACTTTTTGTCCGCGTCCGGCAGGTTTGTCAGGAGCAGTAACCACACCAACTACATTGTAATTTTGCTTTAATATTTCTTCCAAGATATGAACAGCAAATCCCGGAGTTCCCATAAATAATATTCTTAAATCTTTCATTTGCATTAAAAATCGATGGTAAATTTTTATTTTAAAATATAAGTATTTCGTTTTGTTTTGATCAATTGTTTTTGGTCCAACATTTCCCTGATTACATAAAGTATTTCTTCTTCAGAATAATCCAATCTAAAAGTAATTTCTCTGGAGTTTAATTCTTTTTCTTCTTTTAAACAATCAACAATCGCTTTTTGAATTGGAGTGTAATTTTGATTAAAAAAATCAAATTTGTTTTTTTCTGCTAAACAAACAGAACATTTTCCACATTTTTCTTGTTGATTTTCTCCAAAATATGCTAAAAGCTGAATCAGTTTACAAGTTGTGTCGTTTTCTACAAAACTGATGATTTTATCTATTTTATATTTCTTGTTTTTATAATACTTTTTAATATAAGGAATCAAAGGATTTATGGTGAAATCATCTTCTCGCGGAACTAAAAATTCTATGGTAGAATCCTGATCGGCTAAAGTTAATGTTATGATTTCCAGATCTTCTAATTTTTTTAATTGAGCATTTATGGAAGAACGCGGAATCCCGGATTTGCTTTCGAGTTGTTTTAGATTTACTACAGATTTATAATTAAAATATCCGCCTTGATTTCTCAATAAAGTATGAATCAAGTTTTTAAAATAAGGTTGTTGATCTAAAAAAGCGTGTAATTCTCGGTTTGGAATTTTAAAAAATAACTCCGTTCGTTGATGAAATTCTTTGGAAAGTTTAAGCACTTCCAGCTGATCTAAAAACTGTAAAACATTATAAGTAAGATATGTATTGAGCTTATAAGTATGACAAAAATCTAAAAAGCTAAAATTATAACTTTGTTCGATTCCTTCTCCATAAGCGATGGAAAAATAAGAATTTAATTTTTTATAAATAAATTTTGTTGATTCCGGAGTGGGAGCATTTTTAAGAAATTGATCCTTAAGTCTTAAAAGATCAGAGTTTTCATAAACCAATAAAGCATTGGATTCTTGTCCGTTTCTTCCTGCTCTTCCTACTTCTTGATAATAGTTTTCTAAACTATCCGGAATTTGATAATGGATTACATTTTTTACATTTGCTTTGTCAATTCCCATCCCAAAAGCATTGGTTGCCACCATTACTTTAAAGCTTTCTTCTTGCCAATTTTTTAAGAGTTTATCTTTTTGTTCCGTATTCATTCCTCCGTGATAAGCTTCTGCAGAAATGTTATGATGAAGAAGAAATTCCTTTAAATTTAAAGTCAGTTTCCTACTGCGTACATAAATAATAGAAACACCCGGATTTTTGGTTAAGAACTTTTGAAGCTCATAGTTTTTATCTTCTGTTTTTTTTACTTGTAAAGCTATATTTTCTCTGGCAAAACTCATTTTTACAAGTTTTGCATTTTCTAAAGCTAAGTTTTCTTGTATATCTTGTAAAACTTTGGGTGTAGCTGTGGCAGTTAAGGCAATAAAAGGAACTTCAGGTTGTAGTTCTTTTAAGATTTTTATTTCTCTGTAAGCCGGCCTGAAATCGTGACCCCATTCAGAAATACAATGTGCTTCATCTATGGCGATGAGGTTGACATTCATTTCTTGGATATATTCTTGAACCAAATTTTGCTGTAATCTTTCCGGAGAGAGATAAAGAAATTTATATCCTCCATAAAGACAATTATCCAGTTTTCGCGTTAATTCTCTATAAGAAGTGGGACCGCTGATGCTGATTGCTCTGATGTTTTTTTCTTTAAGCGAATTGACTTGATCTTGCATCAAAGAAATCAAAGGAGAAATAACAATACAAATTCCGTTTTTCATTAAAGAAGGAACTTGAAAACACACTGATTTTCCACCTCCTGTGGGCATTAAAGTAATCACATCTTGCCCTTGAAGAACATAGTTTACTGCTTTTTGCTGAGCAGGTCTTAAGCTTTTAAAACCCCAATATTTTTGTAAAACCTCATTTGGAGAAAGCATAGTTGATATGATTCAAAATAAATTCAGCTCTTTGGTCAACGCTTGCTTTGGGAACTTCAATAAGTTGATACCCTAAATCTTGATAAACTTTTCTGATGAATTTATCAATTTCTATGGCTTCAGATAAAGATTCATATCTTTCATTGTCAGATTTGTAAATATCATTCCAAATCGGAAAAATAAAGATAAGATCATAGGGGTGTTTTTTATTGGCTTCTATAAATTCCTCAGGAATAAACTCATTTTTATATTCCATATAAGCTGAAATCTCTGGAATTCCTCTATCAAAAAAACAAACTTTTTCTGTGGTTTTTACCGCGTCTTTATATTGATTTATACGACTTTCCAACAGTTTTTGACTAAAAAGCAACGGATCTTTTAAAAATAATTGTGTGATTCCTTTTGCTTGCGCATCGGTTATTATTTGTCTTGAAATTTCTTTCAAACAATGAAAACCTTGTTTATGCAAGGCATTTAAGGTTGAGGATTTTCCTGTTCCGGGACCTCCGGTGAAAACAATTTTTTGAGTTTGCAAAACCTGACAGTTAAAGTTTAGAAAGGCAATTTACTAAAATAAGAGAATAAGACTATATTTGTATGCTAAAAGTATTTGATATTTATGAAAGAAGATAAAAAGACAGAAGAATTTTATGAAAATTTAAAAGTTCAGTTAGAAGAATACACCGATTGGCCGGCAGATTATTTATATAAATTTATTGTTCCTGCATCAAATGAAAAAATAGCTCAAATTGAAGAAATTTTTGATGGGATGAATGCAAAAATCAAAACAAAAGATTCTTCAAAAGGAAAATATACCAGTATTTCTATTCATATTAAGATGGAATCTCCGGAAAAGGTGATTGAAAAATATAAAGAAGTAGGCGAAAAAGTAAAAGGAGTAATTTCTTTATAAAAAAACAAATTAAATCTTAAGTTGATTTCAGTTTTAAAAATTTAGCCTTATATTTGACGCGCTATTTAAGCTTCCTGCGTTTATTCCTTATAAACACAAACTGAGAATCTTATTTAAAATAAATTCACTTTAAATATTAATTTTGACAGAAAACTTAGAATACAATTCAGAGCGATCTAAACTTATTATTCCTGAATATGGACGACATATTCAAAAAATGGTTGAAGAAACTGTAGAAATCCAAGATGATAAAAAACGTAATGAAATGGCGCAAACCGTCATTAAAGTTATGGGAAATTTATCGCCGCATTTAAGAGATGTGCCGGATTTTCAACAAAAACTTTGGGATCAACTTTATATGATGAGTAATTATAAATTAGAAGTTGATGCTCCTTTTCCAAAACCCACCGAAGAAGAAATAGAAGCAAAACCCGAACCTTTGGCTTATCCTGTTAATAATCCGAAGTATAGATTTTATGGAAATAACATAAAAAGAATGATCGATGCGGTTTCAGAATGGGAAGATGGTCCTAAAAAAGAAGGATTGATTTTAACCATTGCCAACCATATGAAAAAATGTTATCTGAATTGGAATAAAGATTCTGTGGAAGACAAGGTGATTTTTGATCATTTATATGATTTGAGCGATGGAAAAATCAACTTAAATACTAAAGAAGAGGATTTGAGCAAAGCTTCAAGTTTGGTGAGAAATAAAAAACACCACCATAATAATGGAGGAAGATCAAGAAAAAGAAAATACCATTCCAGAGGAAGAAAAAGAAATTAATTTTTTCTAAAACATAATTCTAAAACAGACGTTTTTTTTCTGAAAACGTCTGTTTTTTTTCGTTTAAAAATATCTATAAACATAAGAAAGAGCTCATCATAAAAAATATATTGTATTTTTAGAGTTCTTAAAATTATAAATAATCAAAATATGGCAATATTTCAAATTGAAGGCGGTCATCAACTTAAAGGAGAAATTAAAGCTCAAGGAGCAAAAAATGAAGCCTTACAAGTACTTTGCGCAGTTTTACTCAGTCCTGAAAAAATAATAATAAATAATATTCCGGATATTCGAGATGTAAATAAATTGATAGAAATTCTACAAAACATAGGTGTAAAAGTAGAGCATTTAGGACAGCGAAGTTATAGTTTTCAAAGTGATGAGTTGGATTTTGATTATTTACAAAGTCCGGAATTTAGAGAAGATGCCGGAGCAATTCGCGGATCTATTATGATTGTAGGACCTTTGTTGTCAAGATTTGGAAAAGGATTTATACCCAGACCGGGAGGAGATAAAATCGGAAGAAGAAGATTAGATACTCACTTTGAAGGATTTATCAATCTGGGAGCAAAATTTACCTATGATAAAACTAATAGATTTTATAGTGTGGAAGCCCCAAAAGGGTTGAAAGGAAAATACATGCTTTTAGAAGAAGCCTCCGTAACCGGAACCGCTAATATTATTATGGCAGCTTCTTTGGCCAAAGGAAAAACAACTATTTATAATGCTGCTTGCGAACCTTACATCCAGCAGCTTTGTAATATGTTGGTGAGTATGGGAGCAAAAATCGATGGAATTGGATCTAATTTATTGAAAATTGAAGGCGTAAAAAACTTATCAGGTTGTGAGCATACCATTTGGCCGGATATGATAGAAGTTGGTTCTTGGATAGGATTGGCAGCGATGACTAAAAGTGAAATTATCATCAAAAATGTAGGTTGGGAAAACTTAGGATTAATCCCCGGAGCTTTTAGAAAACTGGGAATTACCGTAGAGAAAAAAGGAGATGATATTTATATTCCGGCGCATAAAAAAGGATATGAAGTCCAGAGTTTTATAGATGGTTCTATTATGACCATCAGCGATGCGCCTTGGCCGGGATTAACACCGGATTTAATCAGTATTTTGTTGGTTGTTGCAATCCAAGCAAGAGGAGAAGTTTTAATTCATCAAAAAATGTTTGAAAGCAGATTGTTTTTTGTGGATAAATTAATAGATATGGGCGCAAAAATTATTCTTTGCGATCCGCATCGCGCAACTGTAATCGGTCATGATTTTAAATCCTCTTTACGCGGAACCGTGATGTCCAGCCCGGATATTAGAGCAGGAATTTCATTGTTAATCGCTGCACTTTCAGCAAAAGGAACTTCAACTATTCATAATATTGAACAAATCGATAGAGGATACGAACGAATCGATGAAAGATTGAGAAAATTAGGTGCAAAAATTACAAGGGTGTAAGAAAATAATCAACACTTAAAGGGCTTAAAAAACCCTTTAAGAGTTGATGTTTACAAAAAACTCTAAAACAAAAAACCGTTTACTCTACATAGAATAAACGGTTTTTTAATGTTGTTAAAAAACAACTTACTTAATCATTTCAAAACTTCTCTTCACAAAATTAGTCAAATCTTCTCCTTTTAAAAGATTATGAGATAAACGAGCTAAATCCATAGCTTGATTGATTAAACGCGTTCGTTTTTTCTCGGTTTTTGAACCTAAAATTGTTTGAATTAATTCGCTGTTGGTATTGACTACCAGATTATACATCTCCGGCATATTTCCCATTCCCATAAAACCACCACCTCCGGTTGCTTGCATTTCTTTCATTCTGCGCATAAACTCGGGTTGTGTAATGATGATAGGCGCAGCATCGCTATTCATATCTTGCAGTTGAACCGTATAATTTTCTTTAGGAACAACTCTTTCAAATTCCTTTTTTACTTCTTCTTTTTCTTCTTCAGAAAGCTTAGAAATTTGCTCTTCTTCTTTCTTTATCAAATTATCAATATGATCGCTATCCACACGAACAAAACTGATGTTTTGATTTTCAGATTCTAATTTTTGAATAAAATGCGGAACCAAAGGAGAGTCTAATAATAAAATTTCATATCCTTTTTCTTTGGCAGTCTGAATGTAGGAATGCTGTTCTTCTTTGTGAGAAGCATAAAGAATAATCAATTTATCATCTTTATCGGTTTGATTTTCTTTGATTTTTTCTTCAAACTCTTCAAAAGTGAAATATTCATCATCAACTGTTGGGTAAAGTGTAAATTTCTTGGCTCTGTCATAGAATTTATCTTCTGTCAGCATTCCATATTCAATCACCACTTTGATGTCATTCCATTTTTCTTCAAAATCTTCTCTATTGTCTTTAAACATTTTTCTAAGCTGATCAGCTACTTTTCTGCTGATATAGCTTGAAATTTTCTTTACCGCTCCATCTGCTTGCAAATAAGATCTGGAAACGTTTAATGGAATATCAGGAGAATCTATTACTCCTTTTAGCATTGTTAAAAATTCCGGAACAATTCCCTCTACATTATCAGTTACAAATACTTGATTTTGGTAAAGTTGAATTTTATCCTTTTGCATGGTCATATCATTTGACAGTTTTGGGAAATATAAAATCCCCGTCAAATTGAAAGGATAATCAACATTTAAGTGAATATGAAAAAGAGGATCTTCAAATTGCATCGGATACAATTCTCTGTAAAAATCTTTATAATCCTGATCTTCTAATTCAGTAGGTTGTTTTGTCCAAGCAGGATTTGGATTGTTGATAATATTATCAACTTTCACTGTTTTTGGTTCTTCCTCTTCAGGTGCATCTTCTGCTTTTGGTAAAGTTTTGTCTTTAGTTCCGAATTTAATCGGAATCGGCATAAACTTGTTGTATTTTATCAATAATTCTTCAATTCGAGTTTCTTTTAAAAACTCTTCTTCCTCTTTATTGATGTGTAGAATTATTTCTGTTCCGTGCTCTTTTTTATCGCCTTCTGTTAAGGTGAAATCAACAGTTCCTTCACAAGTCCAATGTGCAGCAGGTTCATCTTTATAAGATTTAGTGATGATTTCAACTTTATCTGCTACCATAAAAGCAGAATAAAAACCTAAACCAAAATGTCCGATAATTCCACTGTCTTCAGCGGTATCCTTGTATTTTTCAAGAAATTCATTAGCTCCGGAAAAAGCTACTTCATTAATGTATTTTTCAACTTCATCTTTGGTCATCCCAATTCCTTGATCAATAATATGAAGGGTTTTATCTTCTTCATTTATTTTGATTTCAATTTTAGGATTTCCATATTCTACTTTAGCTTCACCAAGATTGGTTAAGTGTTTTAATTTTAATGTTGCATCTGTTGCGTTTGAAATTAATTCTCTTAAAAAAATCTCGTGATCACTGTAAAGAAATTTCTTAATCAGCGGAAAGATATTCTCTACAGAAACATTAATTTTTCCTTTTGCCATTTTTATAAAAGTTTAAAATTCTTTTGATTATTTGAAATGCTTATAAGTCAAAAAAAATACCAATTCAAAAAAAGTGACATTGTGGCAGTTATTTTTATTTAATTATTAATAATAACAAAAGAATCTATAAAAAGTAATATTTAAGTCCGAACTTTTTTATTAAAAGAGTTTGTTTATTTTTGAAGGTATGATAAAACTTTTGAAAATAATAAGTTATCCTTTTTCCATACTTTTTTATTTACTTTTTGGATTAACAATTGTAATCTTTCATCCTATTCAATGGATTTGTTTAAATTGGTTTGGTTATCAAGCGCATAAAAAAAGTGTAGATTATCTCAATTGGTGTTTGTTGCGGTGTTTAAATCTTTTGGGAACCACTTTTAAAGTAGAAAAAACAGGAAAATTACCTGAAAATACACCTGTTATTATTGTATCTAATCACCAAAGTATGTGGGATATTCCACTGATAATATGGAATTTGAAAAAGCTGCACCCTAAGTTTATTTCAAAAAAATCTTTAGGAAAAGGAATTCCTTCTATTTCTTATAATTTAAGACATGGCGGTTCGGTTTTAATTGAAAGAAGAAAAGCAAAACAAGCTTTAGAAAAGATAAAAGAATTCTCTTATTATCTTGATCAAAACAAAAGAGCAGGTGTGATTTTTCCGGAAGGAACAAGAAGTAAAACCGGAAAACCAAGACCTTTCAGAAAAAGTGGATTAGAAACTTTAATAGAAAATATTCCCGATGCTTATATTCTTCCGATTACAATAAACAACAGTTGGAAACTACAACGCTGGGGTGATTTTCCCATGCAAGTAGGAGTGAAGCTCAAGCTGAAAATTCATCCGGTTTTAAAAATAAAAGATTTTGAAAAAAAAGAATTAATAGATAAAGTAGAAGAAATTATTGTTTCTTCTGTTGAATAAAAATGAAAAAGAATTTAGAAGAAAAAATAATTCAAAACACCATTGAATTTGTTCAAGCAGAATTAAAAAATGCTGAAGGTGGTCATGATTGGTTTCATACAGAAAGAGTTTATAAAAATGCTTTGCTGATTTTAAAACAAGAAAGAGCAAATCGTTTGGTGGTGATTTTGGGAGCTTTGCTTCATGATATTGCAGATTATAAATTTACGGGAGGAAAAGAAGAAATCGGTCCTAAAAAAGCTGAGGTGTTTTTAAAAACTCAACAATTACCACAAGAAATTATTGAGGAAGTAGTAAAAATTGTAGAAAACACTTCATTTAAAGGTGGAAATTTTCAGCAAAAATGGACTTCAAAAGAATTGGAAATTGTGCAAGATGCAGATCGATTAGATGCGATTGGAGCAATTGGAATTGCCAGAACTTTTAATTATGGCGGATATAAAAACAGAAAAATTTACGATCCGAAAATCAAGCCTAATTTAAAAATGACTCCGGAGGAGTATAAAAAATCAACGACTCCGACAATCAATCATTTTTATGAAAAATTATTATTGTTAAAAGATAAAATGAATACGCCCACAGGTAAAAAAATAGCAAAAAAAAGACATGCTTTTATGGAGGGTTTTTTAAAACAATTTTACGCAGAATGGGAAGGAAAAACATAAAAAAAGTCCATCTAAATAAAAAGATGGACTTTCTTGAATTTTATAAATTTCTTAGAAAATTATTTTTTCGCATTTTGGCTTTTTAGTTCATCACGAATTTCAGCTAAAAGCTCTTCTGTAGTTGGTCCGGCCGGTTCTTCCGGAGCTGCTTCCTCTTCTTTCTTTCTAAGATTTCTAACTTTAGCATAACTTTTCACAATTCCGAATAAAACTAATCCAATAATAATTAAATTGATGATAGTATTAATCCACTTTCCATAAAGAATGGCATTTTCAGGAGTAACTTCTTCTCCGTCACTATTTATTTGAGCCTCAGACAAGATGATTTTCATATCTGAAAAATCCATATCTCCTGCAAAATAACCTACTACCGGCATCATAATATCTTCTGTAAATCCGGTAACAACAGCGCCAACAGCAGTGGCTAAAAGAACTGCAACAGCTAAATCAACCACGTTGCCGGTCATAATAAAATCTCTGAATTCTTTAAGTAAGTTTTTCATATTAATAGTTTTAAGATTAGCAGGCAAAATTAGGAATATTTTTAATAAAATAAATTTATTTTGCTGATTTTACTAATTCTAACTTTTCTAAATCTGTTTCTGTGGTAAACATTCCGTAATTAATCAAAGCTTTTCCTTTTTCAATTCTGTCTATAGTTCCCACCGCAGAGCTTCCTTCTATACGAACACTATCATTAATTCCAAAAGAAGCAATTCTTTTGATTTCTTCTTCTTTGGCTTTCTTCTGTGCTTGTTTTTTTTCTGCTTGCTTTCTTTTGCGAATTGCAACTAATTTTTCTTCTGCTTCTTTTTGAACTTTTAGCTGATGCTGTTTTTCTTTGGCTTTTTGTTTTTTACTTTTTCTTTTGCGTTTAGAATTTTCTATGGCAACAAACTTTAAAAATTCAGAAATTAGTTTTTTCTTGTTTTTATCTTGAAAATAATTTTCACTTAAACTATTAAATTTTCTACCAAGATGAATCAGCTGTTGGTTGTGATCATATAAATCTTGAAAATCTTCTAACTTCTGTTGAATTTTTTCATTTTTATCATCTAAACTCTTTTTATGTCGAGAAGTTTTTAGCTTTTCTTTTTCTAAAGCAGCTGTAGTTTTTGACAATTTAGAACGCTCTTGCTGTAATTTTGCAATGCTTTTGTCAAATCTGATTTTTCCGCGCTCTACTTTTTTCTTTGATCGATTGATTAAACTGTAAGGAATTCCATTTTGCTGCGCTACTTCAAAAGTAAAAGAACTCCCGGCTTCTCCCATTTGCAATTTAAACTCCGGTTCTAAACTCCTGCTGTCAAAACGCATATTTGCGTTGCTGATGCCTGGAGTTTCTCCTGCCATTTTCTTTAAATTCGCATAATGAGTGGTGATAATTCCAAAGGATTTTCGTTCAAAAAATACTTCTAAAAAAGTTTCTGCTAAAGCTCCACCCAATTCAGGATCTGTTCCTGTTCCAAATTCATCAATCAGAAAAAGTGTGTTCTTATCGCATTTTTTTAAAAAATATCTCATGTTTTTTAAACGATAAGAATAAGTACTTAAATGATTTTCAATGCTTTGGTGATCTCCAATATCACTAAGGATTTTTGTAAAAAAACACATTCTGCTGTATTCATGAACGGGAACAAACATTCCGCTTTGCAACATGATTTGCAGTAAACCAATTGTTTTTAAAGTAATACTTTTCCCTCCGGCATTAGGTCCGGAAATAACAATAATTCTGTTGTCTTGATGCAAAGAAATATCCTGCGGATAAGTTTTTCTGTTTTTTTCTTTATTGGTTAAATAAAGCAAAGGATGATAAGCAGCTTTTAAATCTAATTCTCTTTTTTTAGAAATTTTAGGTAAAATAGCTTTCATGGTTTCTGCATATTCTACTTTGGCAAAAACCATATCAATCTCAGAAAGCAATTCTTGATAATCGATTAATAATTCTCGATAAGGACGAATTTTTTCTGTCAATTCCTTAAGAATTCTATTGACTTCTTCTTGTTCATCATACTTTAGATTATTCCATTCTTGCGAAAATTTTAAAGTGTTTTCAGGTTGAATAAAAACAATACTCCCGGTTTTTGATCTTCCTAAAACCGAACCTTTTACGCGTTTTCTATACATGGCAGAAACCGCTAAAACCCTGTTGTTTTGAATAACGGATTCTTTGATTTCATCTAAATAATCTGCTGCTTGATAACGCGCTAAATCTGCATTAAAACTCGAGTCAATTTTAGATTGCAAGCGATTTAAAGCTTGTCTAATCTTTTGCAAAAGAGGAGAAGCATTGTTTTTTACCTCTCCAAATCTGTCGATAACCTTGTTTACATTATTGATGATTTCCTCTGTAAATTCAACCTCTTGTGTGGTTTTATATAAATTGGGATAAAGTTCTCTGTTTTTGCTAAAAAACTTTAAATGAGTATTTGCTGTTTCAGAAAGAGCAGCAATATTTCTAAAAGATCTTAATTCAAGAATGCTGTTTTTTATGTTTAAAAGATGAATTTCTTCATGGACAACATCAAAACTATGATTGGGAATTTGTTGATCTTCTAATCTTGAAGATTTGTATTCCTGTGTTTGATTTAAAGCAAATAAAATTTGCTGAGGATATTTAAAAGGACGAATTTTTAAGGATTTTTCTACCCCCATTTCTGTTAAGCAAAATTCGCTTAATTGCTTTCTGACAGTAGAAAACTCTAAATCATCCAAAGTTTTGTTAGAAATATTTATCATATATAAAATCAGCTTCGTTGCAAATTTAGTAGATTTACTTTAGAAAGCATAAAACAATGTTTTTTCCTTTATATTTGTTGCTTATTTGTCAAATATGGAATTCAAAATAGCTTCGGATTGGAAGAATATTCTTCAACAAGAAATAGAAAAACCTTATTTTAAAAGCCTGAGAACTTTTGTGATAGAAGAATATGAAAATCAAATATGTTTTCCTAAACCTGAAAATATTTTTGCTGCTTTTCAATATTGCAAATATGAAGACTTAAAAGTAGTTATTATAGGTCAGGATCCTTATCATGGAGAAAATCAAGCCGATGGATTGTGTTTTTCTGTTCAAGAAGAAATAGCTATTCCCAGATCTTTAAAAAATATTTTTAAAGAAATTCAAACCGATTTAAATAAAGAAATTCCTGAAAATGGAAATCTTAAACGCTGGGCAAAACAAGGGGTGCTTTTATTGAATTCTACTTTAACTGTTCAAAAAGGAAAAGCAGGAAGTCATCAACGCAAAGGATGGGAAAAATTTACCAATGCAGTGATAAAACACATTTCTGAAAACAAAGAAAATATTGTTTTTCTATTGTGGGGAGGAGCCGCCAAAAAGAAAGGAGCTAAAATCGACAAAAAAAAACATTTGATTTTAGAAACTGGACACCCTTCTCCTTTAAGTGCAAACAGAGGGTATTGGTTTGGAAACAAGCATTTTAGTAAAACCAATCAATATTTAAGGAAAATCGGAAAAGAAGAAATCAATTGGTGAGAAATCTACAGATTATCAGTAAAAAACAGTATTTAGAAGTAGTCTAAAGAAGCAGAATAATTTGATAATGCTCAGCGTTGACTTTAAAAAAGATAAAAAGTCGTTATATTTGGCATCATTAAGATTTTAAAAATAAGAAGATATGGCTTTACGTGTGCCTACCATGCAGGAATATGCAGCAGAAGGAAAAATGCCCGATATATTATTTTGGGTAGGTTGTTCTTGCAGTTTTGATGATAGAGCAAAAAAGATAACAAAAGCATTTGCAAAGCTTTTAAATAAAGCAGGAGTAGATTTTGCAGTTTTAGGAAGTGAAGAAGGCTGTACAGGAGACCCCGCAAAACGAGCAGGAAATGAATTTTTGTTTCAAATGCAAGCAAAAATGAATATTGAAGTTTTAAACGGATATGGAATTAAAAAAATCGTTACTGCTTGTCCGCATTGTTATAACACCATTAAAAATGAATATCCTGAATTAGGCGGAGAATATGATATTGTTCACCACACCCAATTTTTGGCAGCTTTATTAGAAGAAGGAAAGTTAAAAGTTGAAGGAGGAAAATTCAAAGGAAAAAGAATTACTTATCACGATCCTTGTTATTTAGGACGTGCTAATGATGAATATGAAGCTTCAAGAGAGTTATTGTCAAAACTTGAAGTGGAATTAATAGAAATGGAAGACACCAAGAAAAATAGTTTGTGCTGTGGAGCAGGAGGAGCACAAATGTTTAAAGAACCGGAAAAAGGAAATCAGGAAGTGAATGAGTTAAGAATTGAACAAGCTCAAAAAACGGAATCTGATTTAATTGTTACAGGTTGTCCTTTTTGTAATACAATGTTGCAAGACGGAATGACCAAACAAAAAACCGGAGAACCTATGGATATCCAAGATGTGGTAGAAATGATTGCAGAAGCTGAAGATTTATAATTTATGCTTTTTGGTCTTAAAAGAGTAGCCGATAATTATATGCAAATCTGGAATGCCGATAGTGAAGGCATGTTAGATGTTTTTGCTGATAAAAATTTAGTGGTAGAATACACCCATTTTGAAAAAGTGGAAGGAATTGAAAATTACAAAAAATTTCTTCAAACTTTTTATCATTCCTTTCCGGATCTTAAAGTAAATATTGCAGAAATTATTTTAAATAAAAAAGATGAAAGTGCAACAGTTTTTTGGAACTATTCGGGAACACATCAAAATGATAAAATATTTGGCGTAGAACCGGCAGGTAAAAAAATTGTTGTCAATGCAATGTCTTACTTAAAATTTAAAAACAAAAAAGTGATTTACGAAAAAGGAATAGTAGATAATTTAAGTTTATTAATGCAACTAAATCCAAATAATTAAGTTGCGCTTTTTTATTGTAATTCACAAAAATACAATGTAGGGATTTTCTAATAGAAATCCCTATTTTTGTAGGTTATTATCAAACAAATTTAAAAATATAATATGCTTGTACCTTTTGAAAGTTTACCAGAATCAGCTCATGTTTGGGTTTATCAATCCAATCGACCTTTTACAGCAGAAGAATTACCGGAATTAGAAAAAGAATTAGAAAAATTCATCCATCAATGGACAGTTCATGGAGCAGATTTAAAGGCGAGTTTTACTATCAAATATGAACGTTTTATTATTTTGGGCGTAGATGAAGATTTTGCCACCACAAGTGGATGCTCTATAGATTCATCTGTTCATTTTATTCAACATTTGCAAGAAAAATTTGAAGTGGATTTATTAGATAAAATGAATGTTACTTTCAGACAAGGAGAATTCATCGCTTATAAAGATTTAAAAGAGTTTAAAAACTTGGTAAAAAACAGAGGAGTTTCTCCAAAAACAATAGTTTTTAATAATTTGGTAAACACCAAAGCAGAATTGGAAGAACATTGGGAAGTTCCTTTGGCAGAAAGCTGGCACAACAGATTTTTATAAAAAATATAATTTCTGAAGAAGATTTTATAATCAAAAAAAAATAAAGTCGTTATAACAGACTGAATAAACTCAAAATTATTTAAATGAAAAACGTTTTTTTGATTTTCATAAGTATATTTATTTATACTTCAAGTTTTTCTCAGCAAGATTTAATTACTTCAAAAACTATAGACCCTTTACTTGCAAAAGATTCCTTAGCACAAAAACAATGGGTAGATAGTTTGTATAATAAAATGACGCTGGAAGAGAAAGTTGGTCAACTTTTTATGGTGGATCTCTTTCCGGAAGAATCTCAAAAAAACATTGATAAGGTAAAATTTTTAATAAAAAACCATCACGTTGGAGGTGTAATTTTCTTTAAAGGAAATCCCAAACAACAAGCAGAATTGACCAATACTTTTCAAGAAATGTCAAAAACCCCTTTGTTGATAGGGCAAGACGCAGAATGGGGATTGGCCATGAGATTGGAAAATACTTATGCTTTTCCGTGGAATATGACTTTAGGAGCTATAGAAGATGATGATCTGATAAGAAAAACAGGAATTCAAATTGCAAAACACGTCAAAAGAATAGGTTTGCAATATGATTTTGCTCCGAGTGTGGATGTAAATATAAATCCTAAAAATCCAATTATTGGAAATCGAGCATTCGGAGAAAACCCCAAAAGAGTAGCTCAAAAAGGAATTGCTTTTATGCAAGGTATGCAAAGTGAAAATGTGTTGACCAGTGCAAAACATTTTCCGGGTCATGGAGATACTGCTGTAGATTCTCATCATGATTTGCCCACTCTTGATTTCACAAAAGAACGTTTGGATAGTGTAGAGCTTTATCCGTATCAACAAATGATTCCACAAGGATTAACAGGCGTAATGGTCAGTCATTTAGATGTCCCGGTTTTAGATAACAGAACAAATCATCCAGCTTCACTTTCTCATCCTATTATCACCGGACTTTTAAAAAGAAAAATGCAATTTGAAGGATTGGTGGTTACCGATGCATTAAATATGAAAGGTGTAGGAGAATTTGAAGAATTAGGACAAATCAGCTTGGAAGCTTTTTTAGCCGGGAATGATATTTTGCTATATCCGCTTGATGTTCCCGGAGGAATAAAAAAAATAATCCATGCTTATGAAGAAGAAATCATCACTGAAGAACGTTTGGCGCATTCTGTAAAAAAAATCTTGAAAGCAAAATATTGGTCGGGATTACAAGAATATAAACCGGTTGAAATAGACTCTTTAGAAGAAGATTTAAACGCTCATGAAAATGATGTGCTTTATGAAGAATTGATGGAAAATGCCATCACCTTAATCAAAAACAACAAAGCTATTTTGCCAATCAAAAATTTAGTAGATGAAAAAATAGCTTACGTTCCTTTTGGAGATGCAAGCGGAGAGGATTTCTTTAAAATGCTCAATAAATATATACGAGTAGATAAAGTAGAAGCAAAAAGTTTAGATATCTTAATGGAAAGACTGGAAACTTATGATAAAGTTATAATAGGTTTTCATAAACCCGATGAAAGTCCTTGGTCTGCTTATCAGTTTACTCAAGAAGAATTGGTTTGGTTGCATGAAATTTCTGTTAAACATCAAACCATTTTAAGTGTTTTTACTCGTCCTTATGCGATGTTGGATTTGAGAAGTTCAACAAATTTAGATGGAATTCTCATCAGTTATCAAAACAGTAAAATTTCGCAAGAAAAAACTGCGCAAATTATTTTTGGAGCAATTGGAGCAAAGGGGAGGTTACCGGTTAGCATTGGAAGAGAATTTCCGGAAGGCACAAAATACACCACAAAGCCTTTAAAAAGATTAGCTTATGGGTTTCCGGAAAGTGTAGGATTAAATTCTGATCGATTAAAGAAAATAGATTCTATTGCTGAAATAGCCATAGCTAAAAAAATGACTCCGGGAATGCAAGTTTTGGTCGCTCGAAAAGGAAAAGTAGTTTTCAATAAAAACTATGGATTTCAAACTTACGCTAAAAAAGAAGCTGTTCAAGATGAAACCATTTATGATTTAGCCTCTCTGACTAAAATTTTATCTACTGTTCCTTTATTAATGGAATTAGAAGAAAAAAAAGAAATCGATTTAGAAACACCTTTTAAAGATCTTTTACCTTTTCTTAAAAACTCCAACAAAGCAGACATTACCTTGAGAGAAGCTTTAAGTCATTATGGAAGATTTAAACCTTGGATTCCTTTTTATAGAGCTACATTAGACAATAATAAAAATCCATCAGGAAGATATTATAACCGATATAGAACAGATCAATTTTCAGTAAAAGTAGCAGAAAATATGTACATGCGAACAGATTATAAAGATTCTGTTTTAGTGGAAATTGCAGAAAGTGATTTATTGTCTAAAAAAGAATATAAGTATAGTGATTTACCGTATTATTTATACAATAAATACCTTCAAGATTATTATAATGCAGATTTAAACACCTTAACACAAACTCATTTTTATGCTTCTTTAGGTGCGAATAATTTAAGTTATCTGCCTAAACTTCATTTTCCTCAACAACGAATTGCCCCTTCAGAAAAAGATAATTATTGGCGTAATCAAGAATTAAGAGGAGATGTAAATGATCAAGGTGCTGCAATGTTTGGCGGAATTAACGGGCATGCAGGATTATTTGGAAACGCCAATGATGTTGCCAAAATGATGCAAATGTATATGAATGGAGGATATTACGGCGGAATTAGATATTTTGAAAGAGAAACTATTCAAAAATTCAATACTTGTTTTTATTGTGATGAAAAAGTAAGAAGAGGAGTTGGTTTTGACAAACCTCAGCTTAAAGGTCCGGGGCCGGGAATTGATGAAAATTCAAAAAATAGTTTTGGACATACCGGATTTACAGGAACTATGGTTTGGGCAGATCCTGAGAAAGATTTATTATATGTTTTTCTAAGCAATAGAACTTATCCTGATCCTTCAAATTCAAAATTGATCAGAGAAAATATCCGCACAGAAATAGAAAAAGTGATTTATCAAGCTATTGCAGATGTTGAAAAATAAAAACTATAAAATATTTAACCAACAAGCATAAAAAAAGCGGTATAATTGAAAAATTAAAGATTATTATTTATGAATATAGGAATTGTATGTTATCCAACTTTTGGAGGTAGTGGAGTGGTAGCCACAGAATTGGGTTTAGAATTATCTAAACTCGGACATCAAATTCACTTTATTACTTATAAACAACCTGTTCGTTTAGAACAACTTTCTCCTAATATTCATTTTCATGAAGTCCATGTTCCGGAATATCCACTTTTTCATTATCAACCTTATGAATTGGCACTTTCCAGTAAATTGGTAAATGTTATCAAAGAATTTAAGATAGATCTTTTACATGTACATTATGCAATTCCTCATGCTTATGCCGGATATATGGCAAAGGAAATGCTGAAAGCAGAAGGCATAAAAATTCCGATGGTAACCACTTTACACGGAACAGATATCACTTTAGTGGGAAATCATCCGTTTTATAAACCTGCTGTAACTTTTAGCATAAATCATAGTGATGTGGTCACTTCTGTTTCCAAGAGTTTACGAGAAGATACCTATCGATTATTTGATATTAAAAAAGAAATTAAAGTTGTTCCAAACTTTATAGATCTTGAAAAAAGAAAAGAAATCGCCAAAAAAGAAAAAGAAAATTGTCAACGTGCTTCGATTGCTCAAAAAGATGAAAAAATAATTACCCACATCAGTAATTTCAGAAAAGTAAAAAGAACAGATGATGTGGTTCGTATTTTTAAAGAAGTAAGAAAAAAACTTAAATCCAAGTTATTATTAGTAGGAGAAGGTCCGGAAATAAGAAGTGCCAAAGAATTGGCAGATAAATTTAATTTAAGAGAAGATATTTTATTTATGGGAGCCAGCAATGAAATCGATAAAATTTTATGTCTTTCAGATTTGTTCTTATTGCCTTCGGAAACAGAGAGTTTTGGATTGGCAGCTTTAGAAGCTATGGTCAATGAAGTACCCGTGATTTCAACAAACACCGGCGGACTTCCGGAAGTTAATGAAAACGGAATTTCAGGGTTTTTAAGTAAAGTGGGAGATGTTAAAGATATGGCTGAAAAAGCAATTTATATTTTAGAAGATAAAAACAGATTAAAAGACTTTAAAAAAGGAGCTTTAAAAATAGCAGAAAGATTTGACATCGATAAAATCCTTCCTTATTACGAAAAAATATACAAAGAAGCTTTGGCGAAAAACGGAAATTAAAAACATAAAAAAAAGCGTTCTTAAATTTACTAAAGAACGCTTTTTTCATTTTAAAAAGATTTTCTCTTACCAGCGGTATCTCACACCAATAGCCAGATCCGGTCCAAAACTATTATAAACATCATAGTTTGCTAAAATAATTTCCGGTCTGAAGTCAATAAAAACCATCAGTGGAATATCAAAAACATATTCTGCACCAATATTTCCTGCGATTAAAGCAAAAGCTCCATCACTTTTGCTATGATGTCTTCTGTCATTTACACTTCCTAAACCAGCACCGGCACCGGCATACCAATTAAATCCGCCTTCTATATTCCAAACCCATTGGTAAATTCCAGTAAGTTTAAAAGAATTGAAATTTCCTTCACTTCTAAAACCTAAATCTAATTCAAGTCTATTGGTTTCTTTTAAATGACGTTGATAGCTAAATTCTGCACCAAATCCATTTCCTCCTCCAAAACGAAGACCTATAGCATTTTGAGAGATTTCTTGAGCTTGACTGCTTAAGCTAAATCCTGTAATACAAAGTAAGATTAAAATTAATTTTTTCATGGGGTTTTATTTATAGATTATATTTGAAGCACAAAAGTCTATAAAAAAATACTTCCTTCGCGTTAAATTTCGGTTAATGTATGTAAGATAAATTATCTTAAATAGAAAGTTTATTCTTATATTTTCCCTTAAAAGAAAAAGTATATAAGAGAAAATTAACAGAATAAAGAAAATACTTTTACTTAACGCGGAAGTTTTTCAATTCTTGAGATTTCCATCCTTTTATCGTTGGAATTTCAGGCAAAGAAAAAGCAGAAAGATTTTTGAATTTTACAGAGAAATCTGTTTTGTTTAAGAAAATACCCACATCTTTTGCAAAAAAGAAATCGGTGTTTAAAACTTCGCTTTTCGGCAAAATTTCAATAGTTTCTCCTGAAGGCAAAATAGTACTTCCAGATAAAGTCAACGATAAATGAGAAGTAATCACTTGTTCAAAATCACCTTTTTCTTTAAGCTCTTTCCCTTGAATAATTTTTAAATCATACGCAAAACGAACAGGAATTTTACTGTTTTCTATGGTTAAATTTTGCAAAAGCGTTCCTTTTGATCTGTATAAAACATATTCTTCCGGTTTATTTTGATGAAGAATCAACGCATTTTCTAAAGGAATAGCAAGAGAATCTCCCAAAAGGGGTAGAGAAATATTATAATCTCCATTAAAAACCAATTTAGCCTCCACCTTATTTAAAATTCCCCGTGTTAAAAAATTGGAAGAGGCCCCTTGTTTTTCTGTATTTAAATTAGAAGAAAATAAAAATCCCGGCGTATCATATTCTTGAATAGAATCGCTTACCCTCAACCATTCTGTTTCTTTTACTAATGGATTATCGGCTACTTTTTCTTGGTTGAAATATTCCCATTCATTTCCTGTTGATAAAGGAAAATAATTTACTACTTGTTCTTTAGGAATAGCTTCTCCAAAATCATCATCAGAACTACAAGAGCTCAAAAAAACTGAAGCGATGAGCAATAATGAAAAAGAAAGGAAATATTTGATTTTCATGGGAATTAAAATTCAAAATAGAGGTTGAAATCAGCTTAAACACAAAAATAATTATAAGTTTTTGAAATAAAGAGAAAGAGAGGATAAACCTTTGTGAAAAAACAAGATAAATAATGAAAATTTACTGTAAGGCTTAAATAATGAACAGGAATTTATTTTTGTAGGCGCTTTATTAAAGCGATTTCTTTAGAATTGCTTAAATTCGCCATTAAAAATTAAAGTAAGATTATGAGTAAATATGATATCATTGTAATAGGAAGTGGCCCGGGAGGCTATGTTACTGCAATTCGCGCTTCTCAGCTTGGGTTTAAAGCAGCTGTTGTAGAAAAAGAAAATTTAGGAGGAATTTGCTTAAACTGGGGATGTATTCCAACAAAAGCTTTATTAAAAAGTGCTGAGGTTTTTAATTACTTAAACAATGCAGAAGACTACGGATTAAAAGTAGAAAAAGCAGATAAAGATTTTGGTGCGGTGATTAAAAGAAGCCGAAATGTTGCCAATGGAATGAGTAAAGGAATCGGTTTTTTAATGAAAAAAAATAAAATCGATGTAATTGAAGGAACTGCCAAAATCAAAAAAGGCAAAAAAATAGCTGTTACGGATAATAAAGATAAAACCACAGAATATCAAGCAGATCATATTATTATTGCTACAGGAGCACGCTCAAGAGAACTGCCAAACTTAAAGCAAGACGGTAAAAACATCATCGGATATAGAGAAGCTTTAACCTTAAAAGAATTACCAAAACGCATGTTGGTAGTGGGTTCCGGAGCAATCGGATCTGAATTTGCTCATTTTTACAACACTATGGGAACAGAAGTTACAATTGTGGAATACCAACCAAGATTAGTTCCTGTTGAAGATGAAGAAGTTTCCAAAGCTTTTGAAAAATCAACCAAAAAAGCCGGAATTAAAGTGATGACCAATGCTTCTGTAGAAAGTGTGGACACTTCCGGAGAGGTTTTAAAAGCAAAAGTAAAAACCAAAAAAGGAGAAGAAATTATAGAAACAGATATAGTTCTTTCTGCAGTTGGAATTCAAAGTAATATTGAAAATATCGGTTTAGAAGAAGTAGGAATTAAAGTAGAAAACAATAAAATTCAAGTCAACGAATGGTATCAAACCAATGTTCCGGGATATTATGCAATCGGAGATGTGGTTCCCGGGCAAGCTTTGGCTCACGTAGCTTCAGCAGAAGGAATTTTATGTGTAGAAAAAATTAAAGGCTTAAATCCTGAAGCTTTGGATTATGAAAACGTTCCGGGATGTACTTATACTACTCCGGAAATTGCAAGTGTAGGAATGACAGAAAAACAAGCTAAAGAAGCAGGATATGATATCAAAGTAGGAAAATTCCCTTTCTCTGCAAACGGAAAAGCTCATGCTTCAGGAACCAAAGATGGTTTTGTAAAAGTTATTTTTGACGCAAAATATGGCGAATGGTTAGGTTGTCATATGATTGGATCAGGAGTTACAGATATGATTGCAGAAGCTGTATTAGGAAGAAAACTTGAAACCACTGCTCATGAAGTGCTCAAAGCTGTTCACCCTCATCCAACGATGAGTGAAGTAGTAAAAGAAGCAGTAGGAGATGCTTATGATCAAGCAATTGATATGTAAATAAAATTGATTTTTATAAATTATAAAAAGCACGTCTAAGAAGCATTTTAGGCGTGCTTTTTTTAAATACTTAAAATTTAAAAAATGACTATTAATTGGATACTTCTCATTTTAGGAGGATTGTTTGAAGCCGGATTTGCCACAAGTTTAGGAAAAGTACAAGAAACAACAGGAACCTCTGCTTGGCTGTGGTTTTTCTCTTTTATTGTCAATGTGAGTATCAGCATGTATTTACTTTATAAAGCTATGGGTGGCCCCAATGCTATTCCCGTGGGAACCGCTTATGCAGTTTGGGGTGCAACAGGAGCTATCGGAACTGTGGTGGCAGGAATACTCATCTTTAAAGAACCCATTACTTTTTGGCGAATGTTTTTTCTCACCACTTTAGTCGCCTCTGTAGTAGGTTTACAACTGGTGAGTCAAAAAGCTTAATTTATATTGGATTTTGCTGTTATAAAGTATAATTTCTTAAATTTGAATTCTAAAATAGGGGTGCCGTATTTATTAAATATGAGCTGAGATGATACCCTTGCACAATGTTATAAAGTGCAGAACCTGATCCGGATAATGCCGGCGTAGGAAAAACAAACAAGCTGTTTTCATTATTTTGGCTTAAAATCATCTCGCTCTTCGTGAAAGTCAACTTAATGTTAGAAAACATATTTCATCAATTTAGTCTTTTAGAAGCTTTGGGAGCTGCATTTGGTGTTGTTCAGGTTATTTTATCAAGAAAAAATAACGTTAATAACTATCTCTTCGGGATTGCAGGAATACTCATCGGAATATGGATTTATTTTCAACATAAACTCTATGCTGATATTTTACTAAATCTGTATTATTTAATCATGAGTATTTACGGATGGTTTTATTGGAAATTTGGCAAAAAACAAAAAGAAACTCCAATTTCTTATTCCACAAAGAAAAACTATTTTACTGCTATAAGTATTTCAGTTTTGTGTTTTACGCTTATGGCTTATTGGCTAAAATTTCACACCGATTCTGATGTGCCGATTTGGGATGCTTTAGTAGCTGCTTTTGCCTGGGGTGGAATGTGGTTGATGGCAAAAAGAAAAATAGAAAATTGGATTTTTCTCAACCTCAGTAATCTTGTGGTAATTCCGCTTTTGGTTTATAAAGGCTTATATATTTATGCAGGATTAAGTGTTTTCTTATTTATTATGGGGATTTCCGGATATTTAAAATGGCGAAATATTTACAATCAAAACAAATTAAATGACCTTAAAACAACTTAAAAGTAAACTGCAAAATTCAAAGGTTTTATCTGATGAGGTTTTAACTTGGATAACCCAACAAAACTATTGGAATTTATGGGTTCCGAAATCTTACAACGGATTGGAAAAGTCTTTGACTGCAGGTTTAAAAATTCTTCAATCTTTAGCCAAAATAAATGGAAGTTTAGGATGGACGATAACTTTATGCAGCGGAGCAAACTTTTTTATTGGCAATATGAAACCGGAATTTGCCCAAAAGGTTTTTGAAACAAAAGAAAATCCAATTTTAGGAGGAAGCGGAGGAGTTTTTGGAACTGCAGAAAAACAAGAGGAAAATTATTTATTAAACGGAATTTGGAGATATGCAACCGGAGCACCTTATTTAACGCATTTTACCTTAAATGCAAAAATCACCGAAAACGGAACGACTTTAAAAGATGAAAACGGAGCAGATAAAATACTTTCTTTTGTTTTACCCAAAAACAAAGTAGAGATTATTGAAGATTGGAACACTATGGGATTAAAAGCAACAGCAACTTGTTCTTTTAACGTAAAAGATGTTTTAATTGCTGAAGAAAATACTTTTGTTTACAACCATTTTTATCTTTCTCAAGAAATTTTTAAAATCGATTTTTCTGCTTTTGCAGATTTAACTTTAATGGTAAATTATCTCGGAATGGTGGAACATTATTTAGAAGAAAGTAAAAAAGAAATAAACCATTCTGTTTTAAAAACTTTAGAAAATTCACTTCAGAAAGCAAACTCTCAAGTTTATATTTTTGCAGAAGAAATAGAAAAAAGAATTTCTCAAAATAATAAAATAGAGGAGGAGTTGTTGCAAAATATACATCAAACTTGTTCAAGATTTATACTTGATTTTTCTGCATTATTGATAAAAATTCATCCTTTTTTAGGCATGAAAGCAGCTCGAATTAATCATCCTTTAAATCAAATTTTTAGGGATTATTTCACCGCTACACAACATCATAATTTTGTGAAGAGAAAATCGAATTTAAAAGCATAAAAAAAACCGATATGAAAATAAAGTTCATATCGGTTTTCTCTATAATTTAAAAATTTAAAGGAATACAATTAACCTTTTGCCACCATTTTAGACATGCGTTTGTAAGTTCCGTCTTCCAGTCTGTCTCTAATAGCTGAAAAAGCATCAACAGTTTTTTCTACATCTTCCATCGTATGACTTGCTGTTGGAATCAAACGCAATAAAATCATATCTTTAGGAATTACAGGATAAACAACAATAGAACAGAAAACGCCATAATTTTCACGTAAATCTTTTACTAAAACCATAGCTTCAGGAATACTTCCTTTCAAGTAAACCGGAGTAACTGCACTTTCAGTTGTTCCTAAATCAAATCCTTTTTCTTTTAATCCGCTTTGTAAGGCATTGGCGATTTCCCAAAGTTTATCTTTTAATTCCGGTTGAGAGCGCAACATATCCAAACGTTTTAAAGCTCCTTCAACCAATTGCATTTGCAGGGATTTAGCAAACATTTGAGAACGCATATTGTATTTTAAATAATCCATAACTTCTTTGTCAGCAGCAATAAAAGCTCCTGTACTTGCCATAGATTTAGCAAAAGTAGCAAAGTAAACATCAATAGCATCTTGCACACCTTGTTCTTCTCCTGCACCGGCACCGGTTTTTCCTAAAGTTCCAAATCCGTGTGCATCATCAACCAATAAACGGAAATTATATTTTTTCTTTAATTCTGCAATTTCTTTTAATTTTCCTTGTTCTCCACGCATTCCAAAAACACCTTCAGAAATGAAAAGAATTCCACCTCCGGTTTGTTCGGCCATTTTTGTTGCACGCTGAAGATTTTTCTCCATGCTTTCTACATCATTATGACGGTAGGTAAAACGTTTTCCCATATGTAAACGGCAACCATCAATAATACATGCGTGTGCATCAACATCATAAACAATTACATCATCTTTGTTTACAAGTGCATCAATGGTAGAAACCATTCCTTGATAACCAAAGTTTAAAACATAGGCTTCTTCTTTACCAACAAATTCAGCTAATTCTTGCTGTAATTGCTCGTGTAAATCTGTATGACCACTCATTAATCTGGCTCCCATAGGGTAAGCTGATCCGTATTTCTTTGCTGCTTCTTCATCTGCTTTTCTAACTTCAGGATGATTTGCCAAGCCTAAGTAATCATTGATACTCCAAGTGATTACTTCTTTTCCTTGGAAGGTCATGCGGTTAGAAATTTGCCCTTCTAATTTAGGGAACATAAAGTAGCCTTCAGCTTGACCAGCCCAATTTCCTAAAGGCCCTTTGCTATCATACATCTTCTGGAATAAAT
>JAJYSY010000074.1 GCA_021793375.1 Bacteroidota bacterium
TCCGATCTTATCATGCGGATGGGCATTTACAACTTTATAGGTATAAATTTCAGGTTTTTTCTCTGCGTGTAAAACAATTTTTCTTTCAACAGTATGTTTTTTTCCTTTTCTAAAAATTTCTGCAGTCAAAAATTGATTTCCCAAGGGGAGAGTTAAGTTTACTTCTACAGATTTTTTTTGATTTCCTGATAAGAGATAGTTTTCAGCATAATAATATCGGATAGAATCAATATTATTTTTTTGAGTTTCTATGGAAAGCTGAATATTATCTCCGGATTTTATTTTTTTGTTTGCGCTTGAAACTTTTATTTTAAAGAGTTCTGCGTCATCTTTTTTATCACAGGAAAAAATTAAAACACTTAAAAAACTGTATATCAATATTCTATATAAACGCATTGTTATAAGGTTTAAATCCTGCAACAAACTTAATCAATAAGTTTATAAAATACTTGTTGGATTAATAAATATATGTATATTTGCAGTGGCAAGTCCCACACAACCAGCTCCTGCTGAACTCCCCCAGGGCGGGAACGCAGCAAGGGTAGGCGGTCGTAGCGGTGTGATGTGGGTCGCTTGCCATTTTTTATTTCATTTATTTTGAAATAAATTAAACAAGAATTCTTGAAATTATAATCCTATTATTGTTGATAGGATTTTTTATTTAATCTTAGATTTCATAATTATAAAAAAAGCTTGAGAAAAAATCTCAAGCTTTTTTTATGCGTTAATAAGATTCTTAAGGATTAAGCAGAAATGCTTTCTTCTTTTTCTTCTATTACTTCTTCAATAGTTCCCAAATAACGTTCTGCATCTAAAGCAGCCATACATCCGGTTCCTGCTGCAGTAACAGCTTGTCTATATTCATTGTCTTGAACATCTCCGGCAGCAAAAACTCCGGGAAGATTTGTTTTAGTAGATTTTCCTTTTGTAATCAAATATCCCGCCTCATCCATTGTTAATTGATCTTTAAAAATTTCAGTATTTGGGGTATGACCAATGGCTAAAAAGAAACCTGAGATTTTTAATTCTTCTGTTTCTTTAGTTTGGTTATTGATTATTCTTAAACCTTCTACGGTATTTTCTCCTAAAACTTCTTCAGCTTCTGTGAAATATCTGATATCTACATTTTCTAATTTTTCCACGCGGTGTTGCATAGCTTTTGAAGCTCTCATTTCTCCACGTCTAATCAACATGGTCACTTTATTACAAATATTAGCTAAATAAGAAGCATCTTCACAAGCGGTGTCTCCACCTCCTACAACAGCTACATCCATTCCTTTATAGAAAAATCCATCGCAAACTGCACAAGCAGAAACTCCTCCACCTCTTAATTTTTGTTCACTTGGTAATCCTAAATATTTAGCGGTAGCTCCGGTAGAAATAATTATGGTTTGTGCTTCAATCCATTCTTTATTATCAATACAAGCTTTATGAACTCCGCCGTGTTTTTTGCTGAGTTTTACTTCAGTAACCATTCCCATGTTTACTTCTGTTCCAAAACGTTCAGCTTGTTGTTGAAGTTGAATCATCATTGTCGGACCATCGATTCCTTCCGGATATCCGGGGAAGTTATCTACTTCGGTAGTAGTGGTTAATTGTCCGCCCGGTTCTAATCCTGTGTATAAAACAGGATTTAAATCAGCACGAGCTGCATAAATAGCTGCAGTATATCCTGCCGGACCTGATCCGATTATCAAACATTTTACACGTCTTATTTTTTCTTTTGCCATTGTTATTTTTTTTGTTTTACAAATATAAATCTTTTTAAAAGCTTAAAAATCATAACTTCATAGATTATTATGATTGCATTATCAATAAAAAGAAATCCTTACGAATTTAAACTTAATTATATAAAAATAATGCTACTTAAGTTACTTTTTATAAGATTAATCTCTGGTTAATCGCTTATACTTAATTCTTTTAGGAATTAAATCTCCGCCTAATCTTTTCTTTTTGTTTTCTTCATAATCAGAAAAACTTCCTTCAAAGAAATACACTTGAGAATCTCCTTCAAAAGCTAAGATATGTGTGCAAATTCTATCTAAAAACCAACGGTCGTGAGAAATCACTACTGCACAACCGGCAAAGTTTTCCAATCCTTCTTCTAAAGCTCTTAAAGTGTTTACATCCAAGTCGTTAGTGGGCTCATCTAAAAGTAAAACGTTTCCTTCTTCTTTTAAAGTCATCGCCAAATGCAAACGATTTCGCTGACCTCCGGAAAGGGTGCTTACTTTTTTGTTTTGTTCGCTTCCGGCAAAATTAAACCTGCTTAAATAAGCTCTGGAATTTACTTCTCTTCCGCCCATCATAATCAATTCTTGACCATCGCTGAAGTTTTCCCAAATTGTTTTTTCAGGATCTATATTAGCGTGCGTTTGATCTACATAAGCCAATTTTGCAGTTTCTCCTACTTCAAAACTTCCTTTATCAGGAGTTTCTTCGCCCATTATCATTCTGAAAATTGTTGTTTTTCCTGCTCCGTTCGGGCCGATAATGCCAACAATTCCTGCTTGAGGGAGTTTAAAATTCAAATCTTCATAAAGTAATTTATCGCCATAAGCTTTGCTTACATTTTTGGCTTCGATTACATTTGTTCCTAAACGCGGACCGTTGGGAATATAAATTTCCAGTTTTTGATCCAATTGTTTTTGATCTTGACTCATCAACTTATCATAGTTTTTAAGTCTTGCTTTTTGTTTGGCTTGACGCCCTTTAGGATTCATGCGTGCCCATTCCAATTCTCGTTCAAGTGTTTTTTGACGTTTACTGGCTTGTTTTTCTTCCATTGCCAAACGTTTGGATTTTTGATCTAACCAAGAAGAATAATTTCCTTCCCAAGGAATTCCTTGTCCTCTGTCTAATTCTAAAATCCAACCTGCTACATTATCTAAGAAATAACGGTCGTGTGTAACCGCGATTACCGTTCCTTTATAATTGTGTAAATGATGCTCTAACCAATGTACAGATTCTGCATCCAAGTGGTTGGTGGGCTCGTCTAAAAGTAAAACATCCGGCTCTTGCAACAATAATCTACATAAAGCTACTCTACGTCTTTCTCCTCCGGAAAGCACACCGATTTTTTTATCGGGTTCAGGAGTTCGTAAAGCATCCATGGCAATTTCTAATTTTGTATCGATTTCCCAAGCATTGGAAGCATCGATTTTATCTTGCAAAACTGCTTGTCTATCCATCAGTTTTTGCATTTTATCAGGATCTTCATAAACTTCCGGCAATCCATATTGATCATTGATTTTATTGTATTCGTCTAAAATTGCCATCGTTTCTCCAACTCCTTCTTTAACTACATCCAAAACAGTTTTTTCATCATCTAATTGGGGTTCTTGCTCCAGATATCCCACAGAATAATCAGAAGAAAAAGCTACTTCTCCGTTATAATCTTTTTCTACTCCGGCTATAATTCTCAATAAAGTAGATTTTCCGGAACCGTTCAATCCTAAAATTCCAATTTTAGCTCCGTAAAAAAAACTTAAATAAATATCTTTTAATACAGGTTTATTCGCTCCGGGATAGGTTTTTGAAACTCCCGACATAGAAAAAATCACCTTCTTATCATCTGCCATAGCAATAGGTTTAAATTCAATATAAATAATTGTCAAACATAAGGAAATTAATCCAGTATTCAGTACTTGTTTTAGCTTTCAAGTTTTAAAAAAAATAGAATAAATAATTCTTAATTCTTGCCTTTAATTACCGGAATTTTTGTTTAATAGGGGAGCGGAATATTTTAAAAAGATGAACAAAGAAAAAACATTGGTTTTAATTGATTTTCATGCAGATTGGTGTGGACCTTGTATTACGATGGAACCTATTTTAGAAGAAATATCTAAAAAATATTCTCAACAATTACAGTTTTTAAAAGTCGATGCAGATAAAAATAAAAAATTGGTAGAAAATTTTCGGATTCGTTCTATTCCTACTTTAATTCTTTTTAAAACAGGAAAAGAAGTATGGAGGAAATCAGGTTTAATTTCTACCAGAGATTTAGAAGAAGTAATTCAACAATATTTATAGTTGATTTTTATCAGTTTGTAGTTGTTCTATTTTTGTTTTCTTTGTAAGAATTCGATTATATTTTAATATAAATGAATAAAAGTAAAATATTTAAAGGATTAAAAATACTGGATTTATCAACAGTTTTAGCCGGACCTTCAGTAGGAAGTTTTTTCGCTGAATTGGGGGCAGATGTGTTGAAGATAGAAAATCCTCATCATCGAGATATCACCAGAGATTGGAAATTACCCAACGAAGATAAAAATACTGCTGTTTCAGCTTATTTTTCAAGTGTAAATTATAAAAAATCATACTTGGAATTGGATTTAAAAAATGCTGAACAAAGAGAAAAACTTTATCAAAAAGTAAAAAACACCGATATTATCTTGATGAATTTCAAAAAAGGAGATCAAGAAAAGCTGCAAATTTCTGATGAGAAATTACACTCTTTAAATTCGGAATTAATTATTGGAAAAATCAATGGATTTGGCAAAAATAGTGATCGCTTGGCTTATGATTTAATTTTACAGGCAGAAACCGGAATAATGTCGATGAATGGAACTCCGGAAAGCGGACCGGTAAAAATGCCCATAGCTTTGATAGATGTTTTGGCGGCTCATCATCTTAAACAAGCAATTTTAATAGCATTATACCAAAAAAGCAATACAAAAAACTACAAAGGAAAAACGCTAAATGTTTCTCTTTATGATGCAGCGGTGAGCTCTTTGGTAAATCAAGCTTCAAATTATTTGATGGCCAATCATATTCCTAAAAGAATAGGATCTCTTCACCCTAATATTGCACCGTATGGAGAAATATTTAAAACTGCTGATGATAAGTTAATTACTTTTGCCATTGGAACAAATCGACATTTTAAAAAACTTTGTCAGTTTTTAAAAGTAGAAGAATTAGCAGAAAACAAGAAGTATAATCAAGTTCAAAATCGGGTTAAAAACAGAGGGGAATTATTTGAAATTTTAAAACCTTTAATTCGTAAATTTAAAGCAGAAATGATTTTATCGACCATGAGGGATTTAAAAGTTCCTTGTGGAGAAATAAAAGATTTAGCAGCTGTTTTTTCTACAGCAAATGCGCAAAAACTTATCAAAGAAGAAATCATAGCTGCACAAAAAACTAAAAGAGTAAGCGGAATTGCTTTTAAAATAAATTAATAATAAATATGAAAGAATTAAATAAATATATTGACCACACACAACTCAAAGCTTTTGCAACTTCAGAAGACATAAAAAAACTATGTGAAGAAGCGATAAAATATGATTTTTATGCAGTTTGTGTAAATGGTTGTCACGTTGAAAATGTAAAAAACAACTTATCAAAAAGCGATGTAAAAATTGCAGCTGTAATAGGTTTTCCTTTAGGAGCGATGAGCACCGCAGCAAAAATTTTTGAAGCAGAACAAGCGATAAAAGATGGAGCAGATGAAATTGATATGGTAATTAATATCGGTTGGCTAAAAGAAGGAAAATTAAAAAAAGTAGAAGAGGATATAGCAAAAATTAAAAAAGCTATAGGAAATAAAATTTTAAAAGTTATTATAGAAACTTGTTATTTAACAGAGGAAGAAAAGAAAACTGCCTGTAAGTTAGCTTTGGCGGCAAAAGCAGATTTTGTGAAAACCTCTACCGGATTTGGAACCGGAGGCGCTACAATTGAAGATGTTAAATTGATGAAAAAAGCAGTGGGAAATCAGCTTCAAATAAAAGCTTCCGGAGGAATTAGAGATGCAGAAACGGCTAAAAAATACATTAAAAACGGAACAAATCGGATAGGAACTTCTTCCGGAATTAAAATAGTTAGTAATTAAAAAAATATTTAGATGAGTTTACATATCAATGCAAAACCCGGAGAAATAGCAGAAACAGTTTTACTTCCCGGAGATCCTTTAAGAGCAAAATGGATTGCAGAAACATTTCTTGAAGATTCTTTTAGATATAATGATGTTCGCGGAATGTATGGCTACACCGGAACATATAAAGGACAAAAAATATCTGTGCAAGGAACAGGAATGGGAGCAGCCTCCACTTTGATTTATTGTCATGAATTAATCAATGATTATGGGGTGAAAAACTTAATCAGAGTAGGTTCTGCAGGATCTTATCAAGAAGAAGTGAAATTGAGAGATATTGTGATTGCGATGTCTGCTTCAACAGATGCATCTTTTAATAAATCCAGATTTGGTGCAGCAACTTTTGCTCCGACTGCAAATGCTGATTTGTTTTTAAAAGCTGTGGAAAAAGCTAAAGAGATGAAGCTTTCTTTTAAAGCCGGAAATATTTTATCTTCTGATATTTTTTATGATGATGACCCTGATTATTATAAGAAATGGAAAAAATTCGGTGTGCTTTGTGTAGAGATGGAAGCAGCAGCTATTTACACAATTGCAGCACAACACAATATAAATGCTTTAGCAGTTTTAACCATTTCTGATTCGTTGATAACCAAAGAAGAACTCAGTCAAAAAGACAGAGAAACCAGTTTAAATCAAATGATTGAATTAGTTTTGGGAATAGTATAAAAACTGTTGGTAAAATAAAAAAGAAGCCGTCTCATTATCCGATGAGGCGGTTTTTTCGTGTTTGTTCTTTTTTAAAGGTTTGAGAGATTAAAATTCCTCGTTTTGCAAAAAATGATAAAAATGTGCCCTTTTAAGCACAT
>JAJYSY010000075.1 GCA_021793375.1 Bacteroidota bacterium
TTAAATCTGGCACCATCAACTAAGTAGCCTTCATCTTCCATTCTTTTCTCATTCACTCGGTTTGTTCGCCATTTACTGTATTCGTTTGCTTGAATCCATGTAACCCCTACCACCGGATAATCTCTATAAGCCGGATGTCTTAAGTAAGACTCTAATAAAGTTTGATGATCACCAAGTGGATCTCTCCAAACTAAAGTATCCGGAACAGCTCCTTCATAAACAGCTGCATATTTTTCATCAGATGGCGGGTAAGTATATTTTAGATAATCTAAATACTCCAAATACATATTATTTGTTACTTCCGTCTCATCCATATAGAAAGAATTAACAGTCATTTGCACTGGTGTATTATTCCAATCTAACATTGGATCATCAGCAACTTTTCCCATTGTAAAGGTTCCGCCCTCCACAAAAACAAGTCCCGGTCCGGTTTCTTGTTCTTTGTAATCTACTCTGTAACTGGGGCCTCCGTCTTTTCCAGTAATATCCCATCCGGTACCTCTCGAAGTTTTGTCATAGCTTCGGGAGTTATTACAGCTGGTCATAAATCCGGCAACAACGGTAACAACTATAAGTTTTAAAGCGGTTTTAACATTCATAGTTCACACTTGTTTGTATAATTTCAGGTTCGCAATATAAAGAATAAAGACAACTTGACAACATTTTTTTAAAGGTTCTTTTAGTCAAATTGTGCTTCTATATCAAATAAACGTTAATTTTGCTGTCTTAGTATATAAATTCAAACTTTATATTTATTCTGTATAATACAACTGCTTTCACAACGTTTATTTTATAATGAAAAATTACTTTTTACTTTTATTAACAATATTGCTCAGCTTAAGTTTAAACGCTCAGCATAAGGATTTTCGCTTGGATTGGGAAGATAAGAAAAATATTTCTGCTGAAGAAAACAAGATTTCTGAAGTCCCGGGTTTCTCTGACGAATACTTCGAATTTATCCCCGGAGAAGATAAAATTCAGTTTCTTGCCCAATGGGAAGAAGTTGGAAATGTTAATTCTTTTCAACTTACCAACATCTCCTATGAACCGATTTCAAAAAATCTTCTTAAAAATCTAAATCTTAAAAATATCCCGAAAAATCCTAAAGCAAAATTAAATTCTGCAAGAGGAAGAGATGTCAATTATCTTGTTTTACAACTCAGCCCTATTGTTAAAGAAGGTAATATGTATAAAAAAATTACTTCTTTCAGAGTGGAATACCAGCTTTCTAATCAAAATCAAACTACTTTTAGCAATAACACGCCTTCTGAAGTGAATTCTGTTTTCTCTTCCGGAGATTTCTATAAATTTCAAGTTGATAAAACCGGAGTTTTCAAATTAGATCGTTCTTTTTTAAGCAGTTTAGGAATGGATGTTTCTTCTATAGATCCAAGAAAAATAAAAATTTATGGACATGGCGGAGAAATGCTTCCTATGGTGAATAGTGAAAACCAGTATTATGACCCTCCACAAGTTCCCATTCGTGTAGTTGGCGAAGAAGATGGAAGTTTTGACAGTGAGGATTACATCTTATTTTATGGAATTGGCACAGAAGGAAATTGGAATGAAGACAGTGAAACCAATTTAAACTTATATGATGACAATTCCTACTATTATATCACTGCAAGCGGAGCAGATGGAAATCGCATAAGTTCTTTACAAGAACCTTCTGGAAATGCAGATTTACAAATTACTACTTTTAATGATCGAGATTTTTATGAAGTAGATGAAGTAAACATCGGAAAAGTAGGCAGAACCTGGTTTGGCGATCAATTTGATGTAAGAAATGAAAGAGCTTACGATTTTAACTTTCCTAATATCGTGCAGGGTTCAGAGGTTAAGATTGAAGTTCACGCTGCTGCAGCTTCTGAAATCAGCACTTCTATGCGGGTAGAAGCAAACGGAACTATTGGAGGAAATATGAATTTCGCCTCTTTAGGTACAGACATTTTTGCACGCCACAATGATTTAGAGTTTTCTATTCCTGCCAATTCTGACGATATTGAAGTAAAATTAAGATACCTCAACAACGGAAATCCGGCAAGTGTAGGATATTTGGATTATATAAATGTTCACGCAGAGAGAAATTTAATCGCCGGAGACAAACAATTTGCTTTCACTAATCATGAAACAGCAAATCAATCAGGAATCGGTGAATATCAAATACAAAATGCAACTAATATTGCTGAAGTTTGGGATATTACCAATCCACATCAAATCTCTCGAATTGAAAATAACAACCAAAGTAATTTTCACTTTAAAGCCAACTTAGGAGAAGCCAAAAAATATATTGCCATCTCTGAATCAGATTTTTACAGCCCTATAAAACCAAAAAACACAAAAATTAACAACATCAATTTAAAAGGAAGTGTTTTCAGAGGAGCTAACGGAGAATTTCAAGATGTAGATTATATTATTGTCACTCCTGAAGAATTTGCCAATCAAGCTTCAAGAATTGCACAATTACGAAAAGATCTTGATGGTTTAAACGTAAAAATTGTAATCGACACTGATATTTACACGGAATTTAATTCCGGAAAACAAGATATTTCTGCAATCAGAAACTTTATAAAATATGTTTATGACAATGCATCTTCTCCGGATAAACGTTTAAAATATTTATTATTGTTAGGAAATGCTTCTGTAGATTATAAAGATCGTTTACCGGGAAATAATAATATCATTCCAACTTTTGAAAGCCAGGATAGTTATAGTCTTCGTAATGTTTCCACAGCTTCTGATGATTTTTTCGGAATGATGGATCCGGAAGAAGGTTTATTGGAAGCCAGTGAAAAGTTAGATATCGCTGTAGGTCGTATTCCTGCAGACAACCCTCAAATGGCAAAAGATATGGTAGATAAAATCATTGATTATGCCGATCAGAAATCTTTTGGCCCTTGGAGAAACAACTTTATTTTGGTTTCAGATGATGCAGACGACGCCTCTTCCGGAGGAGCAGGTTTACAGTTTTCTTTAGATGCTTTAGGAGATGAAATTTCTGACAACAAACCTTTTATAAATGTTAAAAAAATCCACAGTGATGCTTATGAACAAGTTTACACTTCAGGAGGACAACGCTATCCTGAAGTAAATAAAGCCATTTCAGAAAACATTGAAGTTGGTGCTACTGTAATAAATTACCTCGGCCATGGAGGAGAAGAAGGCTTAGCAAGTGAGTTTATTGTTACCAGAGACGACATTAAAGGATGGAGAAACAAAGACAGATATAATGTTTTTGTAACCGTAACTTGTGAGTTTACCAGATTTGATAATCCTTTAAGAGTTTCTCCGGGCGAATTAAGCTTAATCAACAACCAAGGCGGATCTGTAGCTTTAGTTTCCACTATTCGCACTATTCCCGTAACAGTAGGTGTGCAATTCAACAACCAAATTGCTCCTTTCCTTTTTAATTATAACGACGAAGGGTATAGTGTTGCAGAAGCCGTAAGAAGAGCTAAAAATAATGTTGCTGCAAGCTCAAGAAGAGTTGTTTTCTTTTTTGGAGATCCTGCCATGCAATTGGCTTTACCAAAACCGGAAATAAAACTAACTGCTGTTAACGACAAACCAATCTCTCAACCTCAAGATACTTTAAAAGCTTTGAGTAAAGTAAAAATATCAGGAGAAGTAGTTTCTCCTGACGGAGGAATTATCAACAATTACAATGGCTCTTTAACCGCTTCTGTTTTTGATAAACCCATAGAAAGAAGCACTTTAGGAAATGATGGAGCAACAGACAACAACGGAGAGTTGATCATCATGGACTTTGAAACTTTAGGAAATGTTATTTTCAGAGGTAAAGCAAGTGTAAAAAACGGAAAATTCGATTTTGAATTTGTTGTCCCGAAAGATATAAAAATGCCGGTTGACAAAGGAAGAATCAGTTTTTATTCTCAACAAAACGGCGTTCTCCAAGACAATAAAGGTTATAACAATGATATTTTGGTGGGAGATATAAATAAAGATGCACCCGAAGACAATGAAGGACCGGAAATTCAGTTATACATGAATGATGAGAATTTTGTTTCCGGCGGAATGACAGATTCTTCTCCGATGATTTTAGCTAAATTAGCCGATGAAAACGGAATCAACACCACCAGTGGAATTGGCCATGATATTATTGCTTATATAGATGGAGATGAAACAAACCCTATCGTTTTAAATGATTATTATGAAGCAGAAGAAGATGATTACACCCAAGGTAAAGTAAGTTATAATATGCACGATTTAGAAAAAGGTCCGCATACCTTAACTTTTAAAGCTTGGGATGTTTACAATAATTCCAGCACAGCAGAATTACAATTTGTAGTTACAGAAGAAGATAATCTTAAAATTGAAAAAGTTTTAAATTATCCCAATCCTTTTCATGATTACACAGAATTTTGGTTTAACCACAACAGACCATACGAACCTTTAGAAACACAAGTTCAAGTTTTTACCGTTTCCGGAAAATTGGTCTGGTCAAAAAGTGAAGTCGTCAACACAGAAGGATTTTTATCAAGAGACATCACTTGGGATGGAAAAGATGATTTTGGAAGTGCCATCGGAAAAGGCGTTTATGTTTATAAGCTCAGTGTGAGATCTACACTCACCAACCAAAAAGTAGAAAAATATGAAAAGCTCGTAATTCTTTAAAATACTTAATAAAAATATATATTTGCCAAATATAAATTTTCCTATGAAAAAAATAACCTTAATAGCTATTGCAATATTCTTAATAGCAAACAACAAAATTTTCGCACAAGACGAATTAGAACCCAAAGATAGAGTAATCACCACTGCCGTTCCTTTCCTACTCGTACCGGGAGATGCCCGCGCTTCAGGAATGGGAGACATCGGTGTGGCAACCCCAACCGATACCTATTCTCAGCAGTGGAATCCGGCCAAATATGCTTTCGCAAAACAACAACAAGGCGTTGGACTTTCTTATGTTCCTTACCTTCGTAAATTGGCCAGTGATATCAATGTTGGACAAATCAACTATTATAACCGCATAAATGAACGCAGTGCTTTTGCAGGACGCTTAACCTATTTTAATTTAGGAGAAATCGAAAGCAGACAAAACCCAATTGATGAAGGTTTAAACCTAAAACCCAATCAGCTTGCAGTAGATTTAAGTTATGCTTTGCGTTTGAGCGACCATTTCTCTATGGCAGTTACCGGAAGATATATCCGATCAGACTTAAAACTCCAAACTGCTTTTGAAGACGCTTCTGCAGCAAACTCTTTTAGTGCTGATATTTCCGGTTTTTTTGAAAGTAACGAAATAGTATATGACAACTTTAACGGAGTTTGGCGTGGAGGATTTAATATCTCTAACATTGGACCAAAAATAAAATACGGAGATGACGATGAAGGAAGCTTTTTACCTACCAATTTAAGTATTGGTGGAGGTTTTGACTTCATCCTTGATGCAGACAACACCATCGGTTCTTATGTTGAATTCAACAAATTAATGGTGCCTACTCCCAAAGATTCTAACGGTGATGGAGTAATCGACAGAGAAGATGATTTTTACACCACCAGCCCCATCAGCGGAATGTTTAAATCTTTTGGAGACGCGCCCGGCGGATTTAGTGAAGAACTAAAAGAAATCACTTGGGCTTTAGGAGCAGAATATCGTTACCAAGAAACTTTTGCACTACGTGCAGGATATTTCCACGAAAGTGAAGACAAAGGATATCGCCAATACTTTACTTTAGGAGCAGGATTTAAATACTCTTTGGCAGAAATCAATGTTTCTTATTTATTCAACACGGCTTCTGCAACCACCAACCCTTTAGAAGGAAGCTTAAGATTTAGCTTAGCTTTCAACTTCGGAGAATTATATAACAACTAATTTTCTCTTGATCATTTTATAGAAAAAGCTCGATTTCAAATTTGAAGTCGAGCTTTTTTAGTTTTAAAAAACGAAACTTTAATTATTACGAGAAATTTAAAATATCGATGCTTTTTTCAAAAAGTCAAAAAATTCCTTTTATATTTAGCTTATCAATACACCTAAAGACAAAGAAATTATATTCTAACTTGTCTTTTTAGCTTTAATTATGAAGAAAAAAGTAATAAAAACTACTTTAAGCATCTATAAAAACCTTGAAGAACTCCCTTCAAACATTCAACAACTTTTTAAAAAAGCAGTTGAAGCACGCGATAAAGCTTATGCCCCCTACTCCAATTATGCAGTAGGCGCTGCCATTGAATTGGAGTCAGGAAAAATCATTCAAGGAAGCAATCAAGAAAATGCAGCATATCCTTCGGGATTATGCGCAGAAAGAACTGCTATTTTCTACACCGGAGCAAATCATCCGGAAGAGAAAATTAAACATATGGCCATCAGCGTAAAATCAAAAGACAAAATAGTGGACACCCCCGGACCTCCTTGTGGAGCATGCCGACAAGCCATAGCAGAATATGAATTCAAACAAAACAAGAAAATTGAAATCTATATGAGAGGAGAAACAGGAGAAATCTTAAAAGCAGATTCCTTGGCAGATCTTCTCCCTTTAGCTTTTAATAATAGCTTCCTGTGATTTTAATTTATTTTTAATCTTAAAAGGTTTTTACATCGCATTTAAAATGTTAATTTTGCGAGATGCTTTTGTTGAGCAAAACTTTATGAATATGAAAAAAATAACCAAAGAAAC
>JAJYSY010000022.1 GCA_021793375.1 Bacteroidota bacterium
AAAAGAGGCGTTTTTTATTTATTGAAATCTTTTTTAAGAGAGAATTCAATAAGGTTTTTCAACTTTAGAATATTTGTATATTTGAGCCAAATTTTCAAAAAAGAACTTTCAATTCATTAGTTTTTATCCATGTATATCCGAAGAATTCTTTTCATCATCGCCCTACTTATAGCTGTAGCTATGGGAGTTTTTAGTTATTTTATTTACAGCGCACTTTTGGTTCCCAACACTAATTTTGAAGAAGAATATATTCATATATATATAAAATCTGATGATAATTATTACGATGTTTTTCAACAGTTAAAACCTCAACTTAAAAATCCGGATAAATTTGATATCGTTGCACAGCAAAAAAAATACTCTTCTAATATCAAACCCGGAAGATATACTTTAGAAAAAGATATGACCAATAATGATATCATTGCTGTTTTAAGAAGTCAAAATCATCCTTTTTCTATAGTTTTCAACAACCAAGATCGCTTGCCAACTTTAGCAAAACGTATTGCTCAACAAATTGAAGCCGACAGCATTTCTTTGATGAAAGCAATGCAAGACACCACATTTTTGGCAGAACATGATTTTTCAGCAGAAAATAGCTTAAATATGTATATTCCCAACCAATATGAATTTTATTGGAATACTTCTGCTCAAAAATTCAGAGAACGCATGTGGAAAGAATATAAAAAATTCTGGAATGAAGAACGTTTGACAAAAGCAGAAAAAATAGGGTTAACTCCTCATGAAGTTCAAAACTTAGCTTCTATTGTTCAAAAAGAAACTTCTCAAGTAGATGAACGTCCTCGTGTGGCCGGAGTTTATATGAACAGGATCAACAAAGGTTGGAAATTAGAAGCTGATCCGACGGTAATTTATGCGTTAAAAAATCGCGGATTAGAATATGACACCACTACCATAAAACGTGTACTTTATAAAGATCTTGAAATTGATTCTCCTTACAACACTTATTTAAATGAAGGAATCCCTCCCGGACCCATTGCTATGGCTGACATCTCTTCTATAGATGCAGTATTGAATTATGAAAATCATGACTTTTTCTTCTTTGTAGCAGATCCTAAAAACCCAGGATATCACAAATTTGCAAAATCTTATGCGCAACATAATAGATATAAAAATGAATATGTCAACTGGTTAAAAAAGATGAAAATCAATCGTTGATTTCACAAAATCTTTTCTATTCAAAAATAAATTTTAAGTTTTTTATTAGCTTTTATCAATTATTTTAATGAAAAACATCTTTTTTCTCTGCTAAAGCAATTGCTTAATTGCATTTTTAATTGTATATTTAATCCGCAATTAAACAAGACCTGCTTATTGAATTAAAATTACTCTAACTAAATTTTATTTTATTATGGCAAGAGCAATGTTTGAATACACTAAAGAGGTGTTGAAAAAGGTTAGCTTTGATGTAGCTTTATTTACTAAAGAAGTTCAAAAAGCTACTAAATTTTTACTTCCATACGAACTTGAAGAACTTAAAGATTTTATCCTTAATTTGGTGCAAATCAATCCCGAATTAAAACCTTCCTTATATTATTTAGAAGGTTAGCTTAAATTAAAAACAAATAAGTAAGAAAAATCTACTTATTAATATATGTAAAAACCCATATATTATAAAATTCAAATTATAATATATGGGTTTTTCTATTGCAACAAACAAATTCACTTCCTAAATACACCTCATAAAAATATATTTTATATTAAAAAAATTATAATTCCTCAATACAATCACTTATATATTGTATTTTAACTGATAATATAACTTTAAACTTAAATAAGTATAATATGGATCTATTTAAATTAGGAAAAGACAAAGACACCGGAAAAATCGTTGATGTTTCTGAAGTTAAAAGCGGACTGGATTGTAATTGTGTTTGTCCGAATTGTGGTAAAGATTTGGTGGCCGCTCAAGGAGAAAAAACCGAATGGTATTTCAGACATCATGAAAGTACGGACTGTCATACCGGACCAGAAAAAGGGATTCAAGAATTAGCAAAAGAAATTTTAACTAAAAAATCAAGAATTAAGCTCCCTTCTCTCGGCAGTATTAAATACAGCTCTGCAACAGCTGATAAAAAAGTAAAAAATCTAAACTTCAACCCTGATGTTTCTGCTAAAACAAATGGTGTCCCTTTATTTTTTGACATCAAAGTCACCAAAGAAAATAATGCAAATATCAATACTTATCAAAACGGAAAACATAAAAGCGTAGAAATCGATTTATCTGATTATGTTTATACTTCTAAAGATGAATTCAGAAAAGACCTTTTAAACAATTCTTCCAACAAAGAAATTATTTATTGGAAAGAAGAAAAATTCAACACAGCTCAAACAGTTATCGCTTTATTGGGAACAGGAATTGCTTTAGGTATTTTAGCTTTATCAGGAAGAAAAAAGACTCCGCAAAAACCTGTTTCTACCACTCAAAAACTTTTGGATAACTCAAAAGACTTGTTGAAAAATCCCAAGGAGATTTTAAAACAAAAAGAGGCTTTAAAAGATTTTTCAAAAAACTTATTAGATAAATATCGTCATTGATTTTCTAAGAATAGAAAAAATAGTTTTTCATTATGATAATCAAACATTATCACCTTTTATTTTTTCTTATTCTTTTCTTTTTTTCTATAAATAAGAAAACAGATTACTCGAATTTATCTTTAAAATCAGAAGATTTACTTGTAAAAAATTTAAACCTTACTTCTGATCAAGAAAATGATTTTATGAAAAATAAAACTATCCCTGAAAATATTCGCCCTCAGGCAGAAAAAGCATTAAGTTTTTTTCCTGAATTAAAAGATGTTGCCATTACTTTTAAGTTCAAAAAAAACATTAAGAAATCTACCATGCAGGCACAACCAAAATTTTCGGGGATTTTCAAAAAAAGATATAACCGAGAATATGTTATTTTAATTAGCGAAACTTTTCAAATTGAAGATGATTCTTTTAATATTTTAGATGTAGATGATGAAATCATGATTGGCTGGTTGGGGCATGAATTAGGACATATTATGGATTATCAACATCGATCTGCTATAGGGATGATTATTTTTGGCATAAAATATCTCTATTCAAAAAAACATATCAAAGAAGTAGAAAGAACTGCTGATGCTTATGCTATCAAACAAGGAATGGTGGATTATATTATTGCAACAAAAAACTTTATTTTAAACAATGCTGATATTTCTGAAATTTATAAAGAACGTATCAAACGTTTGTATTTATCTCCGGAAGAAATCATGGAAATGGTAAATACAATGAAAGAAGAGGAAATTAAAGAAGAAATAGAAGAAGAAATGGAAACAGAGTAATTTATATTTTTGAAGAAATAAATTTCTCAAACTTATTGAATTTATCTTCTTTCATAATTTTTTCAATTTTTACTTGTCCGCCTTTTTGTTTGTTTACTCCGCTCCACTCAAAAAATAAATCTATGGGAATAGTTTTCACTTCTATTCCTTTTAAAGCTTTTGAACGCGCAACTTTATAATTTTTATTTGCTTTTTTTAAGAGTTCATCCAAACTTTCAGCAAGTTTTTCATCAGAAATAGACAAGTTTTTTTCTTTTCCTAAATACCATTTATGATAAAATTCTCCTTCAATTTTCACTGCAGAAAGCACAAATTCCGGTAAATTAATATCATATTTCTTTTCTAACTCTTGGATTGCCTCGTTCATTTTATTTACCGACAATTGAGAACCAACTACGTTCATAAAGAATTTTGTTCTCCCGGTGATTTTTATTTCTGCTTTACTGACATCTGTAAAAGCAATAGTATCTCCGATCATATATCTCCAAAGTCCAGATACAGTGCTAATCAGCAAAACATAATCTTTATCAGGGACAACTTCTGCTATAGTTTTTACCGGAGCATCTTGCTGAAGAGAACCATCTTCTTTGATATACTCCGGTTTAAAAGGAACAAACTCAAAGAAAATTCCATTATCTGTCACCAATTGCATGGCAGAGGTTTCCGGTCTTCTTTGATAAGCTAAAAAACCTTCTGACGCCAAATAAGTGTCAATTATCGTAATAGGTTTTTCTAATAAAGCATTAAAAGTTTTTTCATAAGGTTCAAAAGAAACACCACCTGAAGTATAGACTCTTAAGTTTGGCCAAATTTGATGAATATTTTCTACTTGATGATAATCAATAACCTCTTTCAACATCAATTGAATCCAAGAAGGAATTCCGCTTAAAGCGCCAATATCCCAGTTTTTAGCGTTTTTTGCAATATGTTTTACGCGTTCATCCCAATCTTCAATTTGTGCAATTTCTTTTCCGGGTTTATAATATCTTCTAAACCAAAACGGAATATTACTTGCGCTAATTCCGCTGATTTCTCCTTCTTCTAAATTATCAGATCGTTTTTCTAAACTGGTAGAACTGCCCAGCATTAAAATTTCTTTTTCAAAAAAATCCGCTGGCATATCAAAGTTAGAAATAGCAGAAATTTGTTTTAATCCTGTCAATCTAATACTTTCTAAAGCTTCATTTGTAATGGGAATTCTTTTGCTTTCTTTTCCTGTAGTTCCGGAACTTAAAGCAAAATAAGCCGGTCTTCCCGGCCAAGTAATATTACTTCTTCCCTCTAAAATTTGCTTCCACCATTCTTGTTGAATTTTGTGATAATCAAAGTAAGGAATATATTTTTGAAAAGAAGAAATCAGATTTTCTTGAGCTAATATTTCTTCAAAACCATAATAAATCCCAAAAGCTGTATTTTCTGCTTTAAGCAATAATTCTTCTAAAACTTTTTGCTGATTTTCTACATGATTTTCTTCTGCTCCAAAGTTTTGCGAAACATCTATTATTCCTTTAATCAAAGATCCTATGATTGGCATAAACTGATAATTTGACTGAATTTAATCAAAATATTAAAAAGCCCGGATTCTTTAATAAAATATTATTACTCTTTTCTAAAAGAAAGATTATCAACATCTTTAGCTTTATTCAAAAAATGCTTCAACTCGAGAGTAGTAATCTTCTCCATAAGATTTTAAAAATTCTCCATTAGGTTTTAAAATATAAAAAGCCTCACAGTTTTCTTGCAAAGTAAAAATCTGTTGTTGAAAAAATCCGGAATCTAAAATAAACTCTTCTTTTTTTTCATATTTTTCTTTGTTTAAAGCATCTGAGGCATATACAAAATAATCTTCTATATTGTGTTCTTTTGAAATTCTGTCAGAAATTTTTTGACTATTTTTTACTACGCGTTCAAAACTTTCTGTTGTATATTCATATCCAATACAGTTTTTTCCATTTTGACGATAATTGATTAAAATAGATTTGTCTTCCGGAACTTCTGTATTTAATTCTGCTTCGATTTTTTTACGGATTTCTTGAAATTCTCCCTTCTCTAATTTTCCGGAAAAAGATTTTACACTTGCATTATATGCTTTGTTTGCTTTTGTGTTTATCTTTTCTTTCTTTACATTTTGTGCAGAACAAGACCAAAATAAAATTATCAAAACAAAAAGGAAAAATCTATACATTTTCATAAGAATAATATTTTTATAAAATATATGATTTTTCCTTAATATCTAAGAGTTTTATTTCAAAAACTACAGTTTAGTCTTCCAGCATTTTAGCGGCGTAATCTATTTCTTGTTTTTTACCAAATCTTCGGGTTAAACCGTCAAAAACGGAATATACTACCGGTACAATTATCAAGGTTAAAAACAATGAAGAAAGCAAACCTCCGATTACTACCAAAGCTAATCCGTTGTTAACTTCAGAAGCGGCTCCTGTTTGTGTGGCAATAGGAATCATCCCGAAAATCATGGCTATAGTAGTCATTAAAATCGGACGTAATCTGGCATGATTTGCTTGTACCAAAGCTTCGTTGGTTTTTATTCCTGCATTTTTTCTCATATCTGCAAAATCCACCAATAAAATAGCATTTTTTGCTACTAATCCAATCAACATAATCATCCCCAAAATAGTGAAAACATTGATTGAATTTCCGGTGAGTGCTAAAATTATCAATACTCCTATCAAAGCTAAAGGAACAGAAAACAACACCACAAATGGAGTGATATAACTGTTGTAAAGTGCCACCATCACTAAATAAACTAAGATAATAGCTGCAATTAAAGCAATTCCTAAAGTTCCGAATCCATCTCCTTGCATTTCAATATCTCCTCCCCAAATAGTGCTTACTCCTGTGGGTTTTTCAAGTTTTGAAAATCTTTCTTCCCAATCTGAAGCAACGCTTCCCACCGGACGACCCACTACTTGTGAAACCACACTTACTGAAGGAGATTTATCTCTTCTTTCTAAAACACTTGGCCCTGAGCTTTCTTCTACATCTGCAAATTGAGAAAGCTTAATTTTTTGTCCTTCATTATTGATGAAATTTAAATTTCTTACATCATCAATATTTGATCTGTTGAATTGGTCATAACGGATATTAATATCATATTCATATTCTCCTGCACGGAATTTTGCATCTGTATTTCCGCTAAAAGCAGTTTGCATAGTCATTCCCACTGTAGATAAATCCAATCCTAAGCTGGCCATTTTATCTCGATTTACCTGTACATTTATTTCCGGATTTCCATCTTCTACAGAGAGATCTATTTCTGTGGCTCCGGGGATTTTCCTCAATTCTTCTTGTGCTTTTTCTGCAAATTCCATAGCATCTTCTACTGTAGATCCCACTACAACCAATTCTAAAGGAGCTTCTTCTGCTCCCATCATTCCTACCGGAACGGTGCTGACTTTAGCATTAACCAATTCTGCTTCTAATTCTCTTCGGATTTTTGCCGCATATACAAAAGTATTGTCTTCTCGTTCTTCTTTATCGGTTAACAGCACATTAATTTCGCCTTCATAAGTAGAAGCTTGACTCATTCCAAATCCTGAGCTGGTTTGCCCCACCGTGGTAATCATATCCACAATTTCCGGTTTTGGGCGTAAATATCTCTCTGCTTTTTGAAGCATGAAATTCGTTTGTTCCAAAGAAGCATCTTTAGGCAATTCTATCTGCACTAAAAACTCTCCTTTATCCATTTTTGGCATAAATTCTGTCCCGATAAAACTGAATCCCACCAAAGCAAAAGAGCCAAAAAACATTACTACAGCAATAAGTAAAGTGGTAATTTTTGTCCATTTTGACTTTAACGACCAGTTTAAAATACGCGTAATCCAATCGGTGAATTTCTGTATGATTTTTTCAAACCATAAAATGAATTTTTGATAATTTGATTTTCCGGTTAGTTTTTGAACTTTTCCATATCTTGAGGACAACCAAGGCACAATTGTAAAGGAAGCCAATAAAGAAAATCCTGTAGCAATCATTACGGTTACAGCAAATTGCTTAATAATATTAGCCACCAAATCATTGCTTAAAGAAATGGGGAGAAAAACCAAAACAATAACCAATGTAATGGCTAAAACCGTAAATCCTATTTCTGTTGCTCCATCATAAGCGGCTTTTACTTTATTCTTACCCATTTCCATATGCCTATGGATGTTTTCTACTACTACAATAGCATCGTCAACAAGGATTCCGACCACTAAAGAAAGGGCTACCAAACTCATTAAATTCAGGGTATATCCCAACAAATAAATTCCAATGAAAGTAGCAATTAGAGAAACCGGTATGGAAACCATTACAATTAATGCATCTCTAAAACTATGTAAGAAAAGTAACATTACCACTGCTACTAAAAACACAGCTAAAAACACGTCAAAAATTACGTGATCTGCAGCGGTTAACGTAAATTCAGAAGTATCATTTGCGATTTTTAATTTTACATTTTCATTTTTATAATCTTCTTCTAATTGTTTTATGGAATTTCTTACTCCTTCACTTACTGCAACAGCATTTGCATCAGATTGTTTGATTACTTGAAGCAAGATGGCATCTTCTTGATTTAATCTTGCTATTTTTTCCATATCTTTTTGGGTGTCTTGAACCTCAGCGATATCTTTTAATCTTACTTGAATTCCCGCTTGATCCATCACCACTAAATTTCTCAATTCCTCTAATGATTGATACTTTCCTGACAAACGGATTAAAGTTGATTTTTCTCTGGTTTTTACACTTCCGGTTGGGAAATCTAAATTAGAAGTTTGAATCATTTGCTGAACTTGAAGAAGAGAGAGTCCATATCCTTCTAATTTTTGCTGATCAATATTAACTTGAATTTCTCTTTCTTGTCCTCCTATCAAATCCACTTGTGCCACTCCGGGAACACGAGAAATTACAGGTTCTAATTTTTTATCCAATAAATCGTAGAACTCTTTATTACTCATTTCTGAAGTTGCCGCTATGGTCATCACCGGCAAATCATCCATAGAAAATTTCACCAAAGAAGGCGGGTCTGCATCTTCGGGTAAATCAGCAAGAATAGCATTTACTTTTCTTTGTGCATCATTTAGTGAATTATCAGCATTAGCATCCGGATTTAATTCAATCATCACCAAAGACAGACTTTCATAAGATTTAGATTCTATCTTTTTGATATTTTCTAAAGAAGAAATGGCTTCTTCTATTTCTTTTGTGACTGTATTTTCAATTTCTGAAGGAGATGCCCCCGGATAAACTGTTGAAATAGTGATAACATTAACCTCAAACTTTGGAATTAATTCATATCCCATTTGGGTGTATGAAAACAATCCTCCTAAAGTTAAGATTGTAAACAATACCACCACTAAAGTTGGTCTTTTTATGGATATTTCTGGTAAATTCATTGTTTTTCTCTTTTAAACAAATTTGATTACTGCTCTGATGATTTTTTTAATTCATCACTCTTATTAAAGCACCATCTGTTAAGTTAATTTGTCCGGCGGTTACTACTGTTTGTCCTGGTTTTAATCCTTGTGAGACTTCAATTTTATCTCCAAAATTCCTTCCGATTCCAATCTTTTGCAAATGAGCTGTTCCGTCTTCATTAACAACAAAAACTTCTGTATTGTTTAATCCTCCTACAAAAGCTTCACGAGGAATTACCAAAACCTCTGCAGTTTCTTTTTCTGATTTTGAAGAAAAAATTGCTGTTCCATACATTCCTGCTTTTAAGTTTTTTTCTTCCGGATTTTCTATTTGAATTTCAACAGGAAAATTTAAAGCTGCTGTTGCTTTTGAAGCGATAAATTTTATTGTTCCGTTAAATTCTTCATCAGGAAAAACTCCTGCTTTTACTTTTATGCTATCGCCTACATTATAATTGGCGACTTGATGTTCATCTACTTCTACTCTTAGCTTTAAACCGGAAACATTTACAATTTCAAACATCGGTGCTCCGGGAGAAACAAAAGAGCCGGGTTCTATCATTCTTTGGTTTACCACTCCATCAATACTGGATTTTATGGTGTTATCTCCTACTCTCATCTGTGCTTGCTCCAGCTGAGCTTTTGCATTTTTTAATTGTAATCGCGAACCTTCTACTTGCTGCTCGGTAACTCCTCCTGTTTTTAAAGCATTTTCAAAACGCTCATTATCTTTTAAAGCATTTTGATAAGCAGCTTCTGCAGCAGATAAATCAATAGATTGTGCATCTGCTCTAATTATAGCTAAGGTTTGTCCTTGTTTTACTCTTTCTCCTTCTTCTACTAAAACTCGCATTACTTTTCCGGACACTTCTGAAGGAAAAGTCAATTCTTGCATTGCTTGAAAAGTTCCGTTGGCGATATAATTAGTATTTATTTTTTCATAAGAAACTTCTGCAACATTCACCGCAATACTATCATTGCCTTGCGCCACAATTCTTGTTTCTTCTTCAGATATTTTCTTATTATTAACAAGGGTGATTCCTCCCCATATTAATAAACCTATAACAATAATCAGTGTTAATATTCTTTTGAAAACTTTCATTTTACAGGTATTTATTTCAATTTATATAATTCTCCTTTTGCTTTTAATAATTGTACTTCTGCCAATTTATATTCTAAAACAGTGTTAGAATAATTATTTTTTGCTTCTACTAAAGCATTTTGTGCTTCCAACAAATCCGTTAGATTTGCTAATCCCAATCGGTAGTTGTTTTCTATATTATCTACAACTTTCTGAGCTAAATCAACATTCTCTTGTTGGTTATCAAGAGAAATCATGCTGTTTTCTATTTGAGATTTCGCATTGCTATATTCTAAATCCAATGCTAACTCAGTGTTTTCCATTTCTGTTTCTAATGTTCTCAACTCAATATCTGCTTGATTTACACGAGCTTTATTCATAAAACCGCTAAAAATAGGAATTTGAAGATTTAATCCTATCATCGCAAAATCAGACCAATATACTCCTTGCTTTAATCCTGATCCGATAGGGAAACGATCTCCTTGTCCCATATAATTATAAAACCCCATCAAAGATAAAGTCGGATAATAAGCTGCTTTTTTTGCTTCTTTTTGTAATCCTAAAAGCTCTTTTTGTTTTTCTAAAACTTTTAATTCTGTTCGTTCTTTGATATCTGCATTATTTTCCGGCAAATAAGATTGTACTTCAAACTCTTCTTCCACAAGCGCAATAGGATTTTCTATGGGCATTCCCATATAAAATTTTAAAGCGTTTTCTGTCAGCTGAACTGCATTTACCAATTGTTGACGAGAAGAACTTAAGTTTGTCAATTGAACTTTTATCCTATCTAAATCGATTTCTCTTGCCATTCCGTTTTCAAACAAGTTTTTGATGATGTTTTTTGATTTTGAAATCATCGCATAACTGCTGTCAATGGTTTTGAGTTGTTCTTTCTGAACAAACACTTCATAATAGGCTTTGGCTACTCTTTCAATAATTTGTTCTTCTGTTAATTCTGCGTTGATTTGATAAAATTCTCTTGTAGTTTTCGCAGCTTTTAATCCGGTGAAAACAGATTTATCAAAAATATTTTGCATCAACATCACCCCACCTGAAGCACTCCAATTTTGTCCAAATTCTAAAAACATATAAGGTTCCGGATTTTCTTCTCCTCCGGGGAAATCTTCAGAAGGAATTGCCATTTCCATTCCGATAGGCATATAGGTTATTCCTCCTTGGGCAGTGATATGTGGCAAAGCTCCTGATCTTGCTTCCTGAATTTGATATTTGGTATTTTCAATTTGTAATTCTGCTTTTTTTGCATCTGCTTGATTTTCTAAAGCATAAGCAATAGCTCCTTCTAAATTGATTAATTCTTTTTCTTGTGCTTGACTTAGAGCAGTGCACATAATCAATATTGCGAAAGTTATTTTAGAAAAATTCATAATTTGTTTATTTAAACAATACTTTCATTATTACTTCTTTTCTTTGACTGATAAGTTTGTCAAATTCTTCTGTTGATATTCTTAAAGTGGTTTGCAACAAAGGTCGTGCTGCAAAAGGAAAAGATATTAAAGAGGCTATGTTTACAATAAATTGAATAGGTTCCATTTCTTTGATATTTCCTTTTCTCACTTCCTCTTCAAATTCTGTTTTAAATCTTTCTATAAATCGCTCCCAATCTTCTTTTTTAGCATATAAATGTCCTTCATTTAAACGCGATACTATATAACTTTCCAAATAAGGAAATTCTTTTGCCCGCTGAAAAGATCTGTCTATATAATTCTCTATTTTTTGCTTGAAAGGCAAATCTGAATACAATATTTCTTGGGTAAATATTTCTTCTTGCTCTACTGCTTCTTGAAATATAATAGAAAATAAATTATTTCTTGATCGGAAATAATAATTAATCAAAGTTCTATTCACTTTTGCTGCGTCGGCAATCTCTTGTGTTGTCGCACCAAATTTCCCTTCTTTAAAAAATAAATCCCTGGCTGTATTTTTTATAAGAAGCTCAGTATCAGATTTTTTATAATCTCTCCCCATAAATCAACAATTGTGTTTGACAATTTTGTCAAGCGCAAAAATACATTTTATTTTAAAGTCCACAAAGGTTTAATTCATAAAGTGACAGATAAATATTTTAAAGAGAAAAACTTATTTTTTTTCTTGTTGAAGCTTATGCGATAATGTTTAAATTCGACTTTTTAAATTTAATATTATGGATCAAGTTGAAGAGTTTAATGCTTATCGATCAAAAATGACGAGTAAATTATTAGAGGAAAATAATAAAGTACTCAAAAGGATTTTTAATTTAGACACCAATGCTTTCAACGAAGGAGCTTTAGACAAAAAAACCAAAGAAATGCTGGGATTAGTTGCTTCTTTAGTTTTAAGATGTGATGATTGTGTGAAATATCATTTGGAATCTTCTTATAAAACCGGCGTAAACAAAGAAGAAGTAATGGAAATCTTAAGTATTGGAACTTTAATTGGCGGAACTATTGTAATTCCTCACTTACGCAGAGCTTATGAATACTGGGAAATCTTAGAAAGTAAAGAAAAGTAATAAATCTGTTAAGCAAAAAACGTCAAATGTTTTTTGCTTGACAATTTAATTTTTGAAATTAATCCATCAAAAAGTTTACGCCCACCACAAAACTTTGTCCGTTTGCTTCAGCTTTTTTAAACATTTCATTGAGATTTAACCTGGAAAAAAGTCGAAATCCATCATATTGAATATAAGCACTGATTCCATATAAAAAGTTATTGGTATTATAGCTTCTGTGGCGACTGATTTTATCGAATTTTCCATTATTATCGAATTTATAATTCATACTGGAATAAATTTTTGCTCCGATAAAACCTCCTATTCCTCCTTTTAATTTTTCATTAAAAGAATAATAAGTATCGTCTTTATATCTTTTTATAAGAGGTAGATTTCCAAATTCTATATGAACAGGAAATAATAAATTCACTACTTCAAATCTGGATTTTTTAAGTTTTTCAGGAAATTCTTCTAAAACCGTGACATCATTTTCATCTACTAAAATTTGATTGTTTTTTAATCCAATATATCTTCCCTCTAAATGCATGGCATAAGCCAAACGCCAACGCGGATCTTTTTTGCTGAGCATGCTGGTAAGTTCCATCATTATTCCTAATTCAAAATGGCCTTTATAAGGTTTTTTATCTCCTTTTTGATTAAAAAAATTCCCGTACCCCAATTCAACTCCCACCGTGAAATTTGTTCGAGGAATACTATCGTTATCATATTCTGAAAAATCTTGTTGTTGAGCTTGTGTAAAATGGAATCCGCATAATATCAAAAGCAGAATAAGTAAATTTTTTATTTTCATTTGAATTGTTTTTATAAAATTGAAAAGATTAAATCTCTACTAATTAAAGCATAATTCTTACTCCAAAAGCTAATATTTTTTCTTCCAACTCATTGTCTTTAAAAATCGGATTTAAATCATATTTCATAAAAAATGCCCAAGAATCATACCCTATAAAAGCACTCAACCCGTAAACAAAATTTTCTGTTTGAGAATTAAAATAGTTTTTGGTTTTTATTCTATGTCCTTCTTCTTTATATTTTAATTTCTGAATACTTTTCAAGTTTAATCCGGCATAACCTCCCAATCCAATTCTAAATTTATCAGCATATCCTTTTGAGTTTGCCGGTCCAATTTCAAAATGTATAGGAATCACCAAATTATCCATTCTGAATTTTGACTTTTTTAAAGATTGTCCGAAATCTTCTAAAACCACTTGATTTTCATCTTTTTTGACTAAATGCTGATCATCTTTAGCTTTTAAACCATTAAATTGAAAATTAATTCCATATCTAAATCTCAAAAAATTATTTTTTGTCAATCCTGTGCTCCATTCATATCCTATATCAAAAAATCTACTTCCGCCAACAGAAAAATCATCTCCAAAAGATTTATCATTTCCAATCGTGTTGCTGAATCCGGTATTGATTACAAGATCTCCAAAAGTTTTTTGAAACTTAGATTTTTTCTCTGTTGAATCCTTTTCTCGTTCAGTGAAAATATTTTCTGCTTCTGCTTGAAAAGATGATATAAAAACAATTATTATAGTAAATATTGCATATCTAAAACGCTGCATAATTCAATTTTTAATAAATTTACTAATCAATCTTTATATAAAAGCAATTTACATAAATTATAATTGCATTAATTCTCCTTGTTGAGGAAATATAAATTCTACTTTAGTAGGATTTTTCTGCTGATATTCTTCTTTTATTTTTTGAATTTGATTTCCTCCGGGTTTTAAATGCGTGATAATTACTTTTAAGTTTTTTAAATCTTTTTGATTTGCTTTTTTAGCTAAAACTTGTAATTCTTCGTTGAGTAAATCCGGGGTTAAATGTCCAAACAACAATTCTTCTTTTCTGCTGCTGTCAAAAGAAGTTTCAATCAAAATGGCTTTTAAAGTTTTATCTTTTATAAGAGGAGAAATTTCTGTCCATATTTTTTCTAATTTATCTGTTTTTTCCACACGATCTGCTCCGGTATCTCCAAAATACAAAATGCTTTCTCCCACGGAATTAGTAATTAAAACAGCTGAACTTTTATAAGGATTTATATGACTTAATTCAAAAATTTGAGCTTGTAAAGAAGTGTTTTCTATAGCAAATTTTTCCTGGTCTTTTTTTCGTCGATAAGTATAAGTTCCTAAAATAGGTTGATCTCCTTCATTGGCAAAATTACTCCACGCATCATTGGTGAAATATCTGTTTTTTAAAATTTCTATGGTAAAAGGAAGTGCATAAATATTTTTCTTGCTGTCGTCAGGAGAATTGATAATCATTCCCGACAAATGGTCTAAATGTCCATGAGAAATAAAATATGCTTTGATATAATTTCTCAATACTTCTTCTGCATTTTCTTCAAATACTTGATTTTCTATAGCTTTATTTATTCCTGCTCGCAAAGTTCCGGCATCTAAAGAAAGAAATTCATTTTTATCTTTTTCTCCAATTAAATAAGCACTGAGATTACTTTCATCTCCTCCGCCATAAATCCCCAAAGGAATTAAATCAAAACTTTGTGCATAAAGATTAAGGTTTATAAAAAAACTGAACAGCAGAAATATTTTTAAAAATTTCAACATAAAATTATTTTTCTCTATCGATTACATAATTCATCATCAATTCTAAAGATGCTTTATAAGGAGAATCCGGATAGGGTTTTAAGATTTCAAAAGCTTGTTTTTGATAGTTTTTCATCTTTTGTTGTGCATATTCTAATCCGCCGGCATCTTTTACAAATTGGATAACTTCTTTTACTCTTTTCTTATTGTTATTGTGATTTTTTACAGAATTAATCAACCATCTTTTGTCTTTTTCTGAAGCGTTGTTTAACGTATAAATCAAAGGCAAAGTCATTTTCTGTTCTTTGATGTCTATTCCTGTGGGTTTTCCTATTTTTTCTTCTCCATAATCAAATAAATCATCTTTTATTTGAAAAGCCATTCCGATGAGTTCTCCAAATTTTCTCATTGTTTCTACATGTTCGGAATCCGGTTTTACAGAAGCTGCCCCCATACTGCAACAAGCCGCAATTAAAGTGGCTGTTTTTTTACGAATAATATCATAATATACTTCTTCTGTGATATCTAATCTTCTGGCTTTTTCAATTTGCAATAATTCTCCTTCGCTCATTTCTCGCACTGCTACAGAGATGATTTTCAACAAATCAAAATCTTCATTATCTATAGAAAGTAAAAGTCCTTTTGACAATAAATAATCTCCGACTAAAACCGCAATTTTATTTTTCCATAAAGCATTTACAGAAAAAAATCCTCTTCTCATATTGCTGTCATCCACTACATCATCATGCACTAAAGTTGCCGTGTGAATGAGTTCTATTACAGAAGCTCCTCTATAAGTTCTGTCTTTTATTTCTCCGCCGGAAACTAATTTTGCCACCAAAAAAACAAACATCGGACGCATTTGTTTTCCTTTTCTATTCACCACATAATGAGTAATTCTGTTAAGCAAAGCTACTTTTGTGGACATAGAAAGTCGGAACTTCTTTTCAAAAAGCTCCATTTCAAATGCGATGGGTTCTTTTATTTTAGCTATGGGTTTCACTATAAACGAAAATATAGTTAATTAAAAAGCAATTGATGAATTGTTTAAGTATGTTTTTCTTGTAATTTCTTATTTAATGATAATAATTCTTCAAGATGTTCTCGGTTGTTAGATAATCTTGGCACTTTATTTTGACCTCCCAATTTGTTTTTATTCTTCATCCAACTGTAAAAAAGATTAGGCTCAGCAATATTGATTTTCAGTTTTTCTAAAGTCATATCATTATTTCTTTTCGCATCATAATCTCCGTTGAGTTTTCTTAATGTATCATCTAAACAGTTTCGAAAGTTTTCAAGATTATCAGGAAAAGTTTTAAATTCAATCATCCATTCGTGTGCTCCTTTGTTTTTTCCCTCCATATAAATTGGTGCAGCGGTGTAATCTACAATTTCTGCTCGGGTTGTTTTTGTTGCTTCTTTTAGAGCTCTTTCTGCATTTTCTACCACTAATTCTTCTCCAAAAGCATTGATATAATGTTTTGTTCTGCCGGTAACTTTTATTCTATAAGGATTTGTAGATGTAAATCTTACAGTATCTCCTATTCTATATCTCCATAATCCGGCATTTGTAGTGATAATAATTGCATAATTCACGCCGATTTCAACTTCACTTAAAGGAATAACCTTTTCTGCTGAAGTTCCATAAGTTTCCATAGGAATAAATTCATAGAAAATTCCATAATCCAGCATTAGTAAAAGTTCTTTGCTGTCGTTGCTGTCTTGTACTGCAAAAAATCCTTCAGAAGCATTATAGATTTCATAATACTTAAATTCATCATTTGGAATAAGTTGTTGATATTGTTTTACATAAGGTTCAAAACTTATTCCTCCGTGAAAATACACTTCTAAATCCGGCCAGATTTCCAAGAGATTTTCTTTTCCGGATTCTTCTAAAACTTTTTGTAAAACAACCAACATCCAAGAAGGAACTCCTGCCAAACTGGTTACATTTTCTTGAAGCGTGGTTTTTACAATAGCATCCATTTTTATTTCCCAATCAGACAATAAAGAAATTTCCGTGTTGGGTGTGCTGCTGTAAGAAGCCCAAAATGGCATATTATCAATTAAAATAGCTGATAAATCTCCATGAACTGTTCCGTGTTGAAAATAATTTTCTTTGCTTCCGCCCAATCTTAAACTTTTCCCTCTAAAAAGTCTTCCTTCTCTATTATTATTTAAATACATAAACAGTAAATCCTTACTTCCGGCGTAGTGATTTTCTTCTAAAGATTCTACACTCACCGGAATAAATTTACTTTTTGCATTGGTGGTTCCGCTTGATTTTGCAAACCATTTGATGGGAGTGGGCCAAAAAATATTTGTTTCTCCTTGTCGAGCTCTTTCAATATCTTGATAAATTTCTTCATAAGCCAAAACCGGAAGTCTTTCTGCAAATTCTCGATAAGATTTTATAGAAGAAAAATCGTATTTTTTACCTATTTCCGTGTTTTCTGCTTTCTGAATTAATTTATGCAATAATTCATTTTGCACTTCATTTGGGTATTTCAAAAAAAGCTCCATCTGATGAAGACGTTTTTTTAAAAACCAAGAAGCAACCGAATTGGCTATAGGTAATGCCATTTAATATATCTTAAAATAATAATTTTCGATAAAAATAATTCTATTTTTGCATCTTTGAAAACTTTCACTTAAAAATTCATCTTTTATGCAGTTTACAGGCGTTTTAAAAAAAATGAAAACAGAACTTAACACAGAAGTTCAATATTATCTTGATTTACCCAATGATTTTATTCATTTTAATTCGCTTTTGGATCAAGAAATTGGTTTTCACTTTAAAGGATATAAATGCTTAAACTGTAAAGAAGATAAACCTATTTTTCGTCAAGGATTTTGTTATTCTTGTTTTTACAAAAGTCCTTTAGCCGGAGAATGGATTATGAAACCGGAATTAAGCACAGCTCATTTAAATCAAGAAGACAGAGATTTGGAATATGAAAAAGCTGTTCAACTCCAACCTCATATTGTTTATTTGGCAAATTCAGGAGATGTAAAAGTTGGAATTACCAGAAAAACACAAGTTCCCACACGCTGGATTGATCAAGGAGCTCATGAAGCAATTCCTATTTTAGAAACTCCAAACAGATATTTAGCCGGAATTGCTGAAGTGGCTTTAAAAAATCATATTTCTGATAAAACCAATTGGAGAAATATGTTAAGAAATAATATTAATGAACAAGATTTATTTGCTGTTCAGCAAGAATTAAAAGAATTTTTACCTGAAGAAACTGAAGATTTTTTTATAGAAAATCCTAAAAAAACAGAGATTAATTATCCGGTAATAAAATATCCTACGAAAATAAAATCTTTTAATTTTAAGAAAAATCTTTCTTACACCGGAATCTTAAAAGGAATCAAAGGACAATATTTAATCTTTGAGGACAATACTGTTTTTAACATCAGAAGCAACAGCGGAAATGTAGTAGATATCAGTATTTAATGATTTTTATTTGATATTAATCTATCAATCTTTTTTCGATGTAGTGAGAATTCATCACTCTTAAAGCGCCCATATAATTCATTTTAAAACTGATTATATCTCCAACTTTATATTCTTTTTCTGTTTGACTTAAATCCACCACCAACATATCTGAACTTGCTCCAATGAATTTTAATTCTTCATTGATTGGCGTTAAAAATTCAGGTTTTGCAACATCTAATAAACCAATATCAAGAATAGCTCTTTTGTGTACTTCTCCAAAATCTTCTTCGTTGACTTCGGTTTTTTCTCCTGATGGATTTTCTTCTATATTTCCATAAGGTGTTACCGGTTTTTCTGTGATTTCTATAATTTCAGCATTTAGTTTAAAAACATCATCTTTCATGCCTTCAATAGTGGTTTCACTAAAAAGATCACTACCAAAAAATAAGGTTTCTCCAATTCTGAAATGATTTACTCCTTTTGGAACCAATCTTTTCAATAATAATGGAACCATTACAGAAGATCCTCCGGAAACTCCATTTATTTTTTTTCCGAATTTTGCTTCAATTAATTGCTCATATAAACTCAGCTGAATCAACTTGTCTTTACTGGGCATCACTCCATTTAAACAATTGAGGTTTGAACCGATTCCGGCCACTTCAATATTGGGCAATTCAAATACTTTTTGATAAAAATCCATCAGAGATTCGCCCATAATTCCTTCGCGCAAATCCCCTAATTCAATCATAATTATAATGCGATGAGTTTTATTTTGCTTTTTTGCTTCATCTGAAAGCCATTTTATAGTGACATATTCACTGTTAAAACTCACATCTGCAAACTCAACAATTTCTTTAATACTCTTTTTTGCCGGAGGTTTTATATAAATTGTTTCTACTTCAGGTTTGAGTTTTTTTATGGTTTTCAAATTACTCAATCTTGCATCGCAGATTTGTTCATCTCCTAAACTCAAAAGATAATCGAGGTAAAGTTCATTTCCGCAAAGTAATTTTACCACCGGCGCCCATTCGATTTGATGTTGGGTGAAAAGTTTATCTAAAAAATCGTAATTATGTTTTAAAGAAGATTTGTCTAAGGTTACAAATGCCATGACTGAATTGATTTTAAGAAAATAGTCTAAACTTTTTTGATGATAAAGTTATCAAGAAAAATTGGAATTGAATGTAGAAATAATGTTTTAAGCCAAGAAGAAAGCTTAACGCTGATATCTCATTTCGAGATATTTATTTGTGAATCCAAGTTTTTCATACAGAAATTTCGCAGGATTATCGGGTTCTACATGCAAAGCAATATCGCCTTCAGCGGTTGCTATTGCTTTTTTCATGATTTTCTTCCCGATTCCTTGTCCTCTGGTGCTTTCGTGAACCGCTATATAAACTAAGATATTTTCAGGAATATATTTCCCCATTCCTGTTTCGTTGATAATTGTAGCGCCTACAATTTCTGCTTTTTCATTTCGATAAACTAAGGCAAATCCTCCTAAGCTTTTTTTATTTTCTGCTAAGGCAAACTTCAAACAATTTGCAATATCTTCTTTAGGATCGCCGTATTTACCGAGTTCCTTAAACAGGAAATCCACGAGCTCTGAACGTTCAGAATTCGTGGGTTTCTGTTTTGGGGTATAAATACTAAAACCTTTTGAGGTTTCCATCACTTATATTTCTTCTTGATCTCTCAAGTTTTGAATATAAGCAGCTTTTTGACGTTGTTGACGACGTGCCACTGAAGGCTTTGTGTAATAACGATTTTCACGTAAATTTTGTAGAACTTTAGTGTTGCGGTATTTACGTTTCATGCGTTTCAACGCACGGTCAATCTTTTCGCCTTCTTTAACTTTTACTATAAGCATAAATTACTCCTATTTTAAACTTTTTCTAATTTTCGTTTTATTTTGGGTTGCAAATATACAAATAATAAACAAACTAAAACCTTATATAAATTGATTTTGTTTTTATTATTTGTTTTTCTTTCCAAAGATATCTTTTAAAGCATCTTTAGCCTTGTCTTTTGCTTTATCTTTATTAGATTTTTCTTCTTCTTTCTTTTCTTTTTTATCCTTTTCTTCTGTTGTCAAACTGTCTTTTTCTTGCTCTTCTTTATCATCTTTAAGAAATCCATCTAATAAATCTTTTGCTTTGTCTTTAGCTTTATCTTCTAATTTTCCTTTTTGTTTGGCAATAATTTCATCTGTCAATTCTTTTGTGGCCGCTTTCATATCTACACTGATCTTTGGTTTTTTAATACCTCCTGAAAATTTTATCGGCAAATCAACTTTCATGTTTTCCACCTCATCTTCTGTTAGTTTTGCCAATTGCTTGCTGATTTCTTTTCCTAAATATTTAACCGGAATATCAAGATCCATTTTATAATCCAATTCATTATCAAAAGTATGTCTCCCTTTGATTTCAGCTTTTATATCCTTATGTAAATTAAAGTTGAATGGTTTAAAATCTACACCTCCATCACTAAAACTGAATTGTGTGGTTAAATCTTTTAATTTCACATCGTTAAGATTTATAAAATCTAACTTCTCATCAAGCTGAGACACAAAAGACAATTCATTTTTTTGAACTGTAGCATTCAATATTTCTGCTAATCCCGATCCTGACAAGGAAGAATAAATCGGAGATAAATCCTTAGTTAAATCTCCATTCAAATCTATTTTTGTGGTTAAATCTCCCACAAAAGCTTGTGCTATAGGCGCTAAAGATTTCAACAATTCCATTTCTTGTAAAGATTCTGCAATTCCGATTTTATTTAAACTCAGTTGAACATCAAATTTTGGGGTTTCTGTTTTGGTGGAAACACTTCCGTTTAAACCAATATTTCCGCCAAATATATCTGCTGAAATATTTTGTAAAGTAGCTTTTTCATCTTTTATACTCAAAGCTCCTTTTCCATTTGTTAGTGTTAAATTATCATATAAAATTTTATCTGCTGTAAAGTTTAAATTTACATCTAAAAAAGAAGGGATTTTAATAGCTTCTTCTACCTGTTTAGAACTTTCTGCAGTAGATTTTTTCTTTTCTTTTTCCTCATTATCTGAAGATTCTTCAGCAACCATAAAATCATTTACTGAAAAAGTAGTTGATTTTAAATTGAAATTTCCTTTGATAGGTTGATCTTTAAATAAATACCCCATTAAATTTTGCAAAGTTCCATTCAGCTGTGCATCTGTTTCTCCGGTTTTCATAGAAAATTCTTGTAAATCAACACTTCCCGGATTAAATTTTAAAACTGCCTTACTGATTTTTACAGGATTTGCCATTTCTTCAGAAGCATAATTAAAATTGCTTAAACTTGCAGAACCGCTGCTATTTACATTTTCATATCTTTCTTTATCAATATCATCCATTGCAAAAGAAGCAGTCAAATCTGCATTTAAAATTCCATCTAAATCCAAATCATTTCCAACGGATAAGCTTGATTGATATTTGCTAAATTCAATCTTCCTTTAGCAGATAAATCCACCAAAGTATTTCCCATTAAATCTTTAAAATTTCCATTTGCAGAAAATTTATCTTGATCTATGCTGAAAACTAAGTTTGATAAATCTAAATTCATATCTTTCATCAATCCTGTTTCATTGACCAACTCAGCTTCGAAGTTGATATTTTCAACAGCTTTTGGTAAATCAGGAAATTTAAAATAAGCGTTTTTACTATGTAAAGCAATCGCTAATTTTGGAATATATTTCTCATCATTTTTACCGTAAATTCTTCCTTCTACCCCAAATTCCCCTGAGGTTTCCACATTATCTAATTCAGTTAAATATTCTTTTGGAATCACCCCCAAGAAATTTTTAAAATCTGAAGTTGGGGTGGTAAAACTGATATCCATATTTTGATGATCTTCTTCAATTTCTACAAAACCATCAAAAGTCAACGCCAATTGATTGATTAAAGCTTTGTTTTCTTCAAAAGTGAATTTCATGTTTTTTAAATCCATTTTGATAGCTGCTTCTAAATCCAATGCAGTGTTTTCAAAATACTGAGCTTCATCCATTTTAAAAGAAATCAACCCTTTTGTTTTGGTGTGAAGTGTAGAAGTTTCTGCTGAGAAATCTCCTGTTCCTTGGTGATTAAATTCTTTTAAGCTGAAAAACATTTTACTGCTTTCATCCAAATAATTAATTTCAGAATTTTTTATGGCATAATGTTTTACATCTAAAGAAATTCCTTCTTCCTCTTCTTTTATTTCTTCTTCTTTTTCTTCTGAAACAGCTATATCATAATTGGCTAAACCTTCTTCATTTATTTTGACATTAACTAAAGCTTTCTCCAAACCTAATTCATTAATGCTTAAAGGCTTATCTTCTGATTTCCAAAGCTGAGGAATTCCCATATCCAAAAAAACGGTTTTAGCTGCCACTAAAGTATCTCCTTCAAAAACTCCTTTATTCACCACACTAATATTATTTAATTTTAATCTGGCGTCAGGAAAACTGCTCAACAAACTCAAGCTTAAATCACTCCATTCCACGGTAGCATTTAAGTTGTTGTTTATGGCTTTTTTGACTTGTTTTTCTATGGTTCCTTTAAAAAGGAAAGGGGCTGTTATCAAAAACAACACAAGAATTAAAACAACTATTCCTGTAATTTTTAATATTTTCTTCATTTGAAAAAATCTTAGTTTTACTTTTAAAATGTTGCCAAAAATATCAAACTCTGCAACAATTCCCTTATTTTTAACAAGCTCTTAGTGTATAAGCCTTAACAAACTTTAGTTGTTAAAATTTTTATTATAAAAATCAATTCTTTTATTGCTTTACTTCTAAACAAATCCGTGTATTTTTGTGGACACTTTTTTTAAAAGTATAAAGTTTCATTTAAAAACAAAATCTATTGAAATCTCCCGCTGTTGCTTATATCGCTTTAGGAAGTAATCAAGACAATCGTTTTGAATATCTACAAAAATCTATTGAGCTCATTTTTGAAAAAATCGGAGAAATTACAGCGATTTCCAGAGTTTATGAAACGCCTGCAGTCGGTTTTGAAGGAGAGGATTTTCTCAATGCTTGCATTACTATAAAAACAAGATTTTCTGCAGAAAAAGTTTTAAAAAACTTATTGCTTATTGAAAAAGAATTGGGCAGAATTCGTTCTAACTCCGGATATCAAAACAGAACTTTAGATTTAGATTTACTGTTTTATGAAGATTTGATTTTAAATTCTGATTTTTTGACAATTCCTCATCCCAGATTAGAAAACAGAAAATTTGTTTTACAACCTTTGGCAGATATAGCTGCGGATTTAATTCACCCTATTTATCATAAAACAGTTCAAGAATTATTAGAAAAAACTTCAGATTCTTCTGTTATAAAAACTTTGGATAAGAGTTTAGAAAAACCAAAATTATTTACAGATAACTTATCTTATTTAGCTATTGAAGGAAATATTGGTGCCGGAAAAACCAGTTTGGCCACAATGATTTCACAAGATTTTAATGCAAAATTAATCACAGAGCGTTTTAAAGATAATCCTTTTTTACCTAAGTTTTATAAAAATCAAAGCAGATATGCTTTTCCTTTGGAAATGTCTTTTTTAGCAGATCGTTATCAGCAATTGGTAGAAGATATCGGGCAATATGATTTGTTTAATGATTTTATTGTAGCGGATTATGATATTTATAAATCCATGATTTTTGCAGAAATCACTTTAGCTGAAGAAGAATATTCTTTGTATAAAAGGCTTTTCCAGATTATGTATAAAGATATGGCAAAACCTGATTTATATATTTATTTATATCAAAAAACCGATCGTTTATTAAAAAACATTCAAAAACGAGGAAGAGTTTATGAAAAAGATATTCCGGCAGATTATCTTGAAAATATCAATCGCGGATATTTGGATTTCATCAAAAACCAAAATCATTTAAAGGTTAAAATCATAGATGTAACTCACCTTGATTTTATTGCCAGCAGAGAAGATTATTTATTCTTGCTTCGTGAAATATCCGCTGCTTTAAATCCATAAAAAAACTGCTCCTTTTGAGAGCAGTTGTATATTTGATATTATTTATTTTCTATAAAAACGAATACCCTAATGCTAAAGAAAACACTCCAGTTTTAGCATCTTCAGCGGCTTTTGTCAGTCCAAAATTATACCTGGCATCTACCCTGAATCCCAGAGGTAAATCCAAACCGAGTCCTGCTGCTCCGGAGAAATCAAAATCTTTAGCACTAACTTGGTCTTTTAAACTTTGATGAGTTAAAAACCCAAATTGAGGTCCGACTTGCACATTAAATAAATTTCCGATAAGATAATATTTAAACATGACCGGAACATTGATATAATCTAAATCAAAACCACCAATATCCGATTTTGCTCCTTGTTGAGAATACAACAACTCCGGTTGAACGGCAAATTTTCCTGCTCCTATACTTACAAATGCTCCGGCTACCAAACCTGTTTTGTTTTTGAGTTTTACACCGCTTACATCAGACATATTAGAGAAGTTTGCCCCAAGCTTTACTCCCAAATCTATTTTTTGCGCTTGTGCACTAAAAGCAAAAAACGCCAAACAAATTCCTAATAAAAGTTTTTTCATGATTAAATAATTTTTAATTTATTAATTCAAATTTATAAAAAATAAAATATCCCTTTAGCACATTTACGCTATTTTTAATTTATCAAGAAATTATTTTTTTACTGAATTTAAGGAAATTCCTTTCTTTTATTTCAAAACACTTACCTTTGCGAAGAACAAAAACTTATCAAAACAATGGGCAACTCTCCGGTTTTTAAAGAATGGTTAAACGCTTTTGACAATAAAAATCCATTCTTGATTGCTGGTCCTTGTAGTGCAGAAACTGAAAAACAAGTTTTAGAAACTGCTCATCTTTTAAAAAACACTCCCACTCAAGTGATGCGTGCCGGGATTTGGAAACCCAGAACTCGTCCTGGAAATTTCGAGGGAATTGGAAAGAAAGCTTTAAAATGGTTACAAAAAGCAAAACAAGAAACCGGATTATTGATCGCCACAGAAGTTGCAAATCCGCAACATGTAGATTTAGCTTTACAACACGATGTTGATATTTTATGGATTGGCGCCAGAACAACAGTTTCTCCTTTTAATGTGCAAGAAATTGCAGAAGCTTTAAAAGACACCAAAAAAATTGTGTTGATAAAAAATCCTGTAAATCCGGATTTAGAACTTTGGTTGGGTGCTGTAGAAAGATTTTATAAACAAAACATCACAAATATTGGAGTAATCCATCGTGGATTTTCAAGTTATAAAAAGAAAAAATACAGAAACATTCCCGAATGGCAAATTGCAATAGATTTGCAAAATAGATATCCCGATTTACCGCTGATTTTAGATCCTTCTCATATTGCAGGAAGAAGAGATTTAATTTTTGATTTATGTCAAACTGCACTCGATTTAAATTATGATGGATTGATGATAGAAACTCATCCAAATCCTGATAAAGCTTGGAGTGATGCAAAACAACAAATCACCCCGAAAAAATTATCTGAAATAACCGAAAAACTCCAAATCAGAAAAAAAGCTTCAAAAAGCAGTGATTTTCAAAAAAACTTAACCACTTTAAGAGAAAAAGTAGATAGTTTAGATGAAGAAATCATGGATTCTTTGATTAAAAGAATGCAATTAGCCAAAGAATTTGGACAAATAAAAAAAGAACACAATGTTTCTATTCTTCAAAATGAACGCTGGAATATGGTTTTAGACAAAATGATAAAACATGGAAAAACCGGAAATTTAAGTGAAGAATTTATCTTGAAAATTTTTAAAGCTGTTCATCAGGAATCCATAGAACACCAAAAACATATTCTTCACAAAAAGTAAGCTTATGAAAGGACTTGTATATAAATCCACCGGAAGTTGGTATGTTGTTAAAGCTGAAAATGGAAAATTTTATTCTTGTAGAATCAAAGGAAAATTCCGTTTAAAAGGTATTAGAAGCACCAACCCAATTGCAGTTGGCGATAAAGTAATCTTTAAAGAAGATAAAGTTGGAGATGAAAACACCGGAATTATCACACAAATAGAAGAAAGAAAAAATTATATCATCAGAAAATCTGTAAATCTTTCTAAACAAGCACATATTATTGCAGCCAATATTGATATTGTTTTTCTTTTAATCACCACCAAAAATCCGGAAACCACCACAGTTTTTATAGATCGTTTTTTGGCCACCGCAGAAGCTTATCATATCAAACCGATTTTGTTATTTCATAAAACAGATATGTATGCTGATGAAGAATTAGATGAAATTCGTTATTTGGCTGCAATCTACAGAAGTGTGGGATATACTTGTTTGGGAACCTCAGCAAACACAGGAAAAAATGTGGATAAAGTAAAAGGTTTCATGCAAGGGAAAACCTGTTTATTTTCCGGACACAGTGGAGTGGGAAAATCTACTCTAATCAATAAAATTGCTCCGGATTTAACTTTGAAAACTGCTGAAATATCTGATTTTCATACCAGCGGAAAACACACCACCACTTTTGCAGAAATGTTTGACGTGGGCGAAAACACCAGAATTATAGACACCCCCGGAATTAAAGGTTTTGGTTTGGTAAATATGGAAAAAGAAGAAATAAAAAATTATTTCCCGGAATTTTTAGCGCTTTCTCAAGATTGTAAATTTCACAATTGTTTACATTTAAAAGAACCCGGATGTGCAGTAAAAACTGCTTTGGAAGAAGGAGAAATTTTCTGGTCAAGATATGAATCTTACCTTCAAATTATCGACAGCGAAGAAGATACTTATCGACCGGATATTCATCATCAAGTTTAATTTTTTAAAGATATTTTATGCGAGCAGTCATACAACGCGTCAGTCAAGCTTCCGTAAAAATTGAAGGTAAAATCAAAGGAGAAATCAACCACGGATTATTAATTTTGCTGGGAATTGAAACAGGAGATTCCGCAGAAGATATTCAATGGTTATGCAGAAAAATCAGTAATATGAGAATTTTTTCCGATGAAAATAATGCGATGAATCTTTCTATAAAAGATATTGATGGAGAGGCTTTAATCATCAGTCAATTTACTTTGCATGCCAGCACAAAAAAAGGAAATCGACCCAGTTTTATAAAAGCTGCAAAACCTGATATTTCAAAACCTTTGTATGAAGAATTTTTAACTGAATTTGAAAAACATTTAGCAAAACCCGTTTCTTCAGGAGAATTTGGAGCTGACATGAAAGTTTCTCTGCTTAATGATGGACCGGTTACTATTATAATTGACTCAAAAAATAAAGAATAAATTATGGATATTAAAAATGCTCAAAAAGCTGTTGATGATTGGATAAAACAACACGGCGTCAGATATTTCAATGAATTGACCAATATGGCTCAGCTCACAGAAGAAGTGGGAGAAGTTGCAAGAATTATTGCAAGAAGATATGGGGAACAAAGCGAAAAAGAATCTGACAAAGAAAAAGATTTAGGAGAAGAATTAGCAGATGTAGTTTTTGTAGTTTTATGTTTGGCCAACCAAACCGGAATTGACTTACAAGAAGCTTTTGACAAAAAATTAGATTTAAAAGCTAAACGCGATCACGACAGACATCATCAAAATGAAAAATTAAAATAATATGTTTAAGAAAATTCTAAGTTTAAAAACATTTTGGATTTCTGTAGTGATTTTTGCTATAGCTTTTATCCTTCTTTTTAATTTGGTGAGAATTCTTTTTGAATTTAAATTTAATTTTAGTGAATATTTTGCTTTTTATTTTACCGAACAACGTTTGAGTTCTTTTATAGTTGCCAATTTAATCGGTGGATTTATCTATGGATTTCTCACTGCTTATTATCGTTTTTGGAAACATTTTAAAGTTGGAAAATAAACTGAAAAAATGCTAAAACTCTATAGTGAAAATCCAAATCTGAAAGCTGATATTAAAATTTCCGGTTCAAAAAGTGAAACCAATCGCCTGCTGATTTTACAAGCTTTTTTTCCGAATTTAATCATCGAAAACAAATCTGACAGCGATGACACTAAAGTGTTAGAAAAAGCTTTGTCAAGTCAAGAAAAAACTATAGATATTGGTCACGCCGGAACAGCAATGAGATTTCTCACCGCTTATTTTGCTTTTCAAAAACAAGAAAAGATCTTAACCGGAAGCCAAAGAATGCAAAACAGACCCATTCATATTTTGGTAAAAGCTTTACAAGAGTTAGGTGCAAATATTCAATACCAAAAAAAAGAAGGTTTTCCTCCTTTACGCATTCAAAAAGGAGAAATTTCTCAACATAAAATAAAAATAAAGGCAAATATCAGCAGTCAATTTGTTTCTGCTTTATTGTTGATTGGCTCTACTTTTCCTAAAGGATTAACAATAGAATTACAAGGAGAAATTCTTTCAAAACCCTATATTGAAATGACTTTATCTTTGCTTTCTCAAATTGGAATTTCCAATAATTTTATCGACAATAAAATTCAAGTTTTTCCGACAAAAAAAATCCATTCTCAAAAAGTAATTGTAGAATCCGATTGGAGTTCTGCTTCTTATTTTTACAGTTTGGCAGCTTTAGCTGATTCCGCAAAATTAGAATTATCTTCTTTCAAAAAAAACAGTTTTCAGGGAGATATTAAAGTAGTTGATTTTTATAAAAAACTGGGAATAGAAACTCATTTTCAAGAAAATTCCATTTTGCTTAAAAAGAAAAAAAAACTTATTTATCCTGATAAATTCTCTGCAGATTTAACCAATTTTCCTGATTTGGCACAAACGCTTGCGGTTACTTGTTTAGGTTTAAAAATTCCTTTTGAATTAACAGGTTTATCAACTTTAAAAATAAAAGAAACCGATCGTTTAAAAGCTTTGCAAATCGAATTATCAAAACTTGGTGCAGAAATACATATCAATAAAAATACTTTACTTGGAAAACCTCCTACAATTCTAAAGAAAAATGCAGAAATCTCTACTTATCAAGACCATAGAATGGCAATGGCTTTTGCTCCTTTAGCTTTAAAAACACCACTAAAAATCAAAGATCCGGAAGTAGTTTCCAAATCTTTTCCAACTTTTTGGGAGGTTTTAAAAGCTTGTGAAATCAAACAAATTTTTGAATAAGAAAATATTTTTAGCACAATCGCTTTTTCATAGAAAAGAAAGTTAAATTTACAAACAAAAATAAAATATTTGTCATTTTACTTGACAACGCCTATTTTGAGGTTGTATATTTGCATTTCTAAATTTTTTCTTTTATGAAAATGAAATTATCGCAATTTGATTTTAAATTGCCTGAAGAACTTTTAGCTAAACACCCTGCAGAAAATCGTGATGAATCCAAACTAATGGTTGTTCATCGTGATTCAGGAAAAATAGAACACAAACTCTTTAAAGATGTCATAGATTATTTTGATGAAAAAGATGTTTTTGTTTTTAATGACACCAAAGTATTTCCTGCTCGACTTTATGGTCATAAAGAAAAAACTAATGCCAGAATTGAGGTTTTTCTCTTACGTGAATTAAACTCTGAAACACGTCTTTGGGATGTTTTGGTAGATCCTGCTCGAAAAATCAGAATTGGAAATAAACTTTTTTTCGGAGAAGATGAAAGCTTGGTTGCTGAAGTTATTGATAATACCACTTCAAGAGGAAGAACTCTAAGGTTTTTATTTGATGGTTCTTATGATCAGTTTAGAAAAAAACTTTACGAACTCGGAGAAACTCCTCTACCAAAAGAAATAAATCGAGAAGTAGAACCGGAAGATGCAGAGCGTTTTCAAACAGTATATGCCGAAAAAGAAGGTGCAATTGCTGCGCCTATGGCCGGATTACACTTTTCTAAACACTTGCTAAAAAGACTGGAAATCAAAGGAATTGATCTTGCTAAAGTTACACTACATGTTGGCTTAGGAACTTTTGAAGAAATTCAAGTAGAAGATTTATCCAAACATAAAATGCCAAGTGAAGAATATGCAGTAAGTCAAGAAACTTCAGAATTGGTAAACCGAGCAATAAGAAATAAAAATCGTGTTTGCGCAGTAGGAACAACCAGCATGAGAACCATAGAAAGTGCGGTTTCTACCAACGGAAAACTAAATGCCAATGAAGGATGGACACATAAATTTATTTTCCCTCCTTATGAATTTAGTATTGCAGATGCTATGATTACCAACTTCCATACGCCAAAATCATCTTTAATGATGATGGCAGCTGCATTTTTAGGATATGATAAGCTAATGGAAGTTTATGAATTAGCTATTAAAGAAAAATATAAATTCTCCACCTACGGAGATGCTATGTTGATCTTATAAAAAATCAACAGATGTTTTACTATATCTCACAAAAGCCGTTTCAAACCTTGAAATGGCTTTTGTGCTTTTTAAAGAAAAATATTTTCTGATTTTCTTTACTTTAAAGTAAATCTATCTATAAAAAACTCAATATAAAGAATTAACTTTGCACAACTTTTAAACTGAACTTAAGAAACTATGATTCTTTTCTTTGGAAACCCGCAACAGGTTATTTATGCTGTTCACACCCTTGAACCGCTTTCTTCTGAAAACTTAAAAAAACTCAACTGGCTTTTTGGCGATGCACCACAAATTGAAAAAGCTCAAATTGATGGAAAATTCATCGGTCCAAGAACTTCTATGATTTCTCCTTGGAGCACAAACGCTGTGGAAATCACGCAAAATATGGATATCAAAGGAATTCTTCGAATGGAAGAATTTTATGCTGAAAAAGCTTATCCAAATGATTTTGACCCGATGATTTCTGAATTGTTTGAAAACCTAAATCAAGAAATCTTTAATATAGGAAAAAAGCCGGAAGATGTTTTATATATTAAAGACATCAAAGCTTATAATCTTCAAGAAGGATTGGCGCTTAATGAAGAAGAAATTAAATATTTAGAAGATTTAACCAAAAAATTAGGACGAGATTTAACGGATTCTGAAGTATTTGGTTTTTCACAAGTCAATTCAGAACATTGTCGTCATAAAATTTTTAATGGAACTTTTATTATCGATGGAGAAGAAAAAGAATTATCTCTTTTTGATTTAATTAAAAAAACATCCAAAGAAAATCCAAATTCTATTGTTTCTGCTTATAAAGATAACGTAGCTTTCATCAAAGGACCAAGAGTTCAGCAATTTGCTCCTCTTCGTGCAGATATTCCTGATTATTATCAAAACATAGATTTTGATTCGGTAATCTCCATAAAAGCAGAAACCCATAACTTTCCCACTACTGTAGAACCTTTTAACGGAGCTGCAACAGGAAGTGGTGGAGAAATCAGAGATAGATTAGCCGGCGGAAAAGGATCTTTGCCTTTAGCAGGATCTTCTGTTTATATGACCTCTTATTCTCGTTTGCGACAAGGTGAAAAACAAAATCCTGCAGATTGGGAAAATGCAATAGAAGAACGCCAATGGCTTTACCAAACACCTATTGATATTTTAATAAAGGCCTCAAATGGTGCTTCTGATTTTGGCAATAAATTTGGGCAGCCTTTAATTTCAGGTTCAATTCTCACTTTTGAACACGAAGAAAACCAGCGTTTATTAGGATATGACAAAACCATTATGTTGGCCGGAGGAATCGGATATGGAAAAGCCGATCAAGCCCTTAAAGAAATACCCAAAAAAGGAGATCAAATTGTTGTTTTAGGAGGAGAAAATTACCGCATCGGAATGGGTGGAGCTGCAGTTTCTTCTGCTGACACCGGAGACACAGAAGAGCATTTAGAACTCAACGCTGTGCAAAGAGCAAATCCTGAAATGCAAAAAAGAGCTGCCAACGCAATTCGCGGAATGGTAGAAGGAGAAGAAAACCCGATAATTTCTGTTCATGACCACGGAGCCGGAGGACATTTAAATTGTTTAAGTGAATTGGTTGAAGACACCGGAGGTCATATTCATTTAAACAAACTTCCTGTAGGAGACAGCACACTTTCTGACAAAGAAATCATCGGAAATGAATCCCAAGAAAGAATGGGATTGTTAATCGCCAAAGAAAACATAAAAAAACTCAAAGCAGTAGCAGACAGAGAACGTTCGCCAATGTACACTGTTGGGGAAGTTACCGGAGATGATCATTTTAAATTTGAAAGTCATCGCGGAGATAATCCTATTGATTTGGCTTTGGCAGATATGTTTGGTAAAACACCAAAAACAATTATGAAAGACCAGCATATCAAAAGAGAATATGAAGAAATCACTTATGATAATGCTAAAATCCCAACATATTTAAAGAAATTATTGCTGTTAGAAGCTGTTGCCTGTAAAGATTGGCTGACCAACAAAGCAGATCGTTCGGTAAGCGGTCGTGTGGCAAAACAACAAACCGTGGGAGCACTTCAATTGCCTTTAAACAATTGTGGAGTTATGGCTTTGGATTACAACGGAAAAGAAGGAATTGCCACTGCTATCGGGCACTCCCCTATTTCTGCTTTAATCGACCCTGTGGCAGGTTCTCGAAATTCTATCGCAGAAGCTTTAACCAATATTGTTTGGGCACCGATGAAAGACGGATTAAAATCGGTTTCGCTTTCTGCAAATTGGATGTGGCCGGCAAATAATCCGGGTGAAGATGCTCGCTTATATGAAGCTGTAAAAGGTGTTTCTGACTTTGCCATCAAATTGGGAATCAATATTCCGACAGGAAAAGATTCTTTATCGATGAAACAAAGATATGAAGACAAAGAAGTAATTGCTCCGGGAACAGTAATCATCTCTGCTGCCGGACATTGTGATAATGTCAGACAAGTAGTTGAACCGGTTTTACAAAAAGAAGCCGGAGAAATTTATTACCTTAACTTTTCACAAGATAATTTTAAATTAGGAGGTTCTTCTTTCGGACAAATTCTCAATAAAATAGGAAAAGAAACGCCAAGTATAAAAGATGAAGAGTTTGTAGTAAGAGCTTTTAATGCTGTTCAAGAATTAATCAAAAAAGATTTAATTGTTGCAGGACATGATATCGGATCAGGAGGTTTGATTACCACTTTATTAGAAATGTGTTTTGCAGAAAACAACTTAGGAGCAGAATATGACTTATCAGTTTTAAATGAAAAAGATTCTGTTAAATTATTATTTAATGAAAATGCAGGAATTGTTTTCCAAGCAAAAAATAATTCTGTTGAAAAACTTCTAAAAGAAGCTGATGTAGAATTCTTTAAAATCGGAAAAGTAATTTCAGCAGATAAA
>JAJYSY010000076.1 GCA_021793375.1 Bacteroidota bacterium
CCGATCTATGGTTGATTATTTTAGAAATATAACCTTTGAAAATCCGGGATGGTTTTGGCTGTTTTTGCTGATTCCTTTTCTGGTATTGTGGTATGTCTTAAAACACAAAAAACAAACTCCACCGGTAAAAGTTTCCAGCTTAAAAGGGTTTAAAATCAAACAGGGAATTTTACCAAAACTAAAACCTTTACTTTTTGTTTTGCAAATGTTGGGATTGAGTTTGTTAATTACAGCAATGGCAAGACCCAGAACAAGTGAGATAACCACCAAAACAGAAACCAAAGAAACCATAGATATTATGATGGCGGTAGATGTTTCAGGAAGTATGTTGGCAAGAGATTTAAAACCGGATCGTTTGCAAGCTTTAAAAGAAGTGGCCACAAAATTTGTGGAAGAACGCGTTAATGATCGTATAGGAATTGTAATTTATGCCGGAGAAAGTTATACCAAAACTCCGATTACCAGTGATAAAAACGTATTGATAAATTCTATTAAAAGCATTGAATACGACAGAACCATTAAAGATGGAACTGCTATCGGAATGGGATTGGCAACAGCAGTAAGCAGAATAAAAGACAGCCCGGCAAAAAGTAAAATAATTATTTTATTGACAGATGGAGTAAACAACAGCGGACAAATAGATCCGCATACGGCGATAGATTTGGCAAAAAAATACGATTTAAAAGTTTACACCATCGGAATAGGAACCAACGGAACAGCAATGAGTCCAGTGGGAATTTTACCAAACGGAGAATTGCATTTTGAACGCGCTCCTGTAGAAATTGATGAAGAATTGATGAAGGAAATAGCTCAAAAAACCGGAGGAAAATATTTTAGAGCAACAGATAAAGAAAAATTAGAAAGTATTTATGATGAAATCAATAAATTGGAAACCACAGAAATAGAAGAACAAACTTATTCTAATTATACTGATAAATTTAGACCGCTTGTTCTTTTAGCGGGGGTTTTATTTTTGATGGAATTTTTATTGCGTCACACTTTATTTAGAAGTTTTATATAGATGTTTATATTAGAAGAAAAAATATATTTTTGGTTATTCTGGATTATTCCGGCGGTAATTGTGTTGTTTCTTCTGACAAGATGGTGGAGAAAAAGCGCACAAAATAAATTTGCTGATGCAGAAAGCTTAAAAAAATTAAGTCCGGATAAAAGTCGATTTAAACCGGCTTTAAAAATGTTGTTTTTCGCCTTGGCTTTGGCTTGTTTTATTATGGCGTTAATCAACCCGAAAATAGGTTCAAAAGTAGAAACTGTAAAAAGAGAAGGAGTGGATATTGTTTTTGCAGTAGATGTTTCTAAAAGTATGTTAGCAGAAGATATTGCGCCAAATCGATTGGAAAAATCCAAGCAAATTATGAATCAGATTATCGATAATTTGCAAGGCGATAGAGTAGGAGTTATCGGATATGCTGCCACTGCTTTCCCGCAAGTTCCCATCACCACAGATTATGCTTCGGCAAAACTTTTTATCAATGAAATGCACACCAATATGGTTTCCAGTCAGGGAACAGCCATGAAAGAAGCCATTCAGTTGAGTATAGATCATTTTGATGAAGATTCAAAAACCAGTAAAGTATTGGTGTTTATTACAGATGGAGAAGATCACGAAGGAGAATTGGAAGAAGTTTCTCGAGAAGCAGCTCAAAAAAACATTAAGATTTTTACTGTTGGTGTAGGAACAGAAAAAGGAGCAAGAATTCCGATTAAAGAAAACGGAGTGGTCAAGCATTTCAAAAAAGATTGGAATGGAGAAACGGTTATCACTAAATTGGAAGCTCAAAATTTAAAAGATTTAGCTAAAATCACTCAAGGGGAATATATTTATGGAAGAAGCACAACAGATGTTGTAGAAAAAATCAATAAGTTTTTAAACCATTTAGAAAAATCAGAATTTGAAAGCCAAGAATATGCTTCTTTTAAATCTCAATTTCAGTGGTTTTTAGGAATTGGAATATTATTTCTGATATTAGATATATTATTGTTAGAAAGAAAAACAGCTTGGTTGCAACGCTTAAATTTGTTTAACGAAAACGAAAATAAAAATGCAGCTTAAGGGAAGGAAATACATACAAATCAGTTTTATATTCTTGCTTTTTGCATTGAGTTTTCAGCAAATACAAGCACAGGAAACTTCTAAAAAAGAAGAAAAAAAATCTCGTTCTTTAACCAGAAAAGCAGAACGAGCAAAATCTTCTAATGATTTCTCAGAAGCAGAAGCAGCTTATAGAAGAGCTTTGTCAAAAGATTTAAAAAATGCTGAAGCCAGTTATAATTTCGGACATCTTTATGGAGATAAAGAAATGGAAATGGAATCTATGAATCAGCTTTTTAAAACTGCAAAAAATGCAAAATCAAAAGATTTAAAACACAAAGCTTATCATAACTTAGGAAATGCTTATATGAAGCAAAAAGATTATTCCCAAGCGGTAAATGCTTATAAAGATGCGTTAAGAAATAATCCTGCTGATGAAGAAACAAGATATAATTTAGCAGTAGCACAAGAAATGTTGGAAAAAAATCCTGATCAGAATGAAGATAATGACCAAGATCAAGACGAGGATAATGAAGATGAAAATCAGGATGATGAAAATTCAAGAGAAAATAAAGATAGTCAAGATCAAGACGAGGAAGATGAGGATGAAGATGAAAATGATGGAGAAAACGAAGATCAAGACGGAGAGGAAGAGGATGAAGAAGAGAATCAAGATCAGGATTCCGGAGAAAATGAAGAGGAACAAGATGAGGAAAATCAAGATCAGCAACCAGACCAAAATGAAGGTCAGCAAGATCAAGACCAACAAGAATTATCAGATGAACATGCTGAAAATTTATTGAGAGCAGCAGATAATTTAGAAAAAGAAGTACAGAAGAAATTAAATGAAGAAAAAGGAGAAAAAACACCTCCACAACCTAATCAAAAAGACTGGTAAATGACAACTAAGGTTTACATATTGATATTGTTATTTATGGTTTCGGCCGTGAGTTTTGCACAAGTAGAATTTACTGCAAAAGCGGCTAAGGAGAAAGTTGCTTTAAACGAACGCTTAAAAGTAACTTTTGAAATGAATGAAAATGGAGATGATTTCTCTCCTCCGGATTTTAAAGATTTCAGGATCTATGCCGGACCGGCTCAATCCATAAGTCAAAGTTGGGTAAATGGAGTCAGTAAATTCAGTAAAACTTATACCTATTATTTAGAACCCACCAAAAAAGGGAAATTCACCATTGGCCAGGCAGAGGTAAAAATAAAAGGAGAAACCTATAAAACCAGTCCGATAGAAGTTGAGGTTACCTCTGCAGTAGATGAACCCAAAGATGAGGACAATCAACCTATTCGCAAAGCTACAGAAGGCATTCATTTGGTGGCAGAAATTTCTAATGCAAAACCTTATGTAAACGAAGGCGTAAATGTTATTTACAAACTTTATGTCAGCCCGGATGCAGCAATCAGCAATTGGGGATTTTCTGATATTCCGAAATTTTCAAACTTTTGGAGTCATGATATAGAAATAAAAAACTTTGACGTAAAATACGGAAGCTATAAAGGAAATAAAGATTATAGATATGTAGTTTTAAAAAGAACAGTTTTATATCCTCAGAAATCAGGAGAATTAAAAATAGAACCTTTAACCTTAAATGTTTCTGTTGATGTTCCCACCAATAGAAGAGATTTCTTTGGAAGAACAGTTTATGAAAGTGAAGAAAAAACCATTGCTTCAAACAGTTTAAACTTAGAGGTAAAATCTCTTCCACAAGAAAATCGTCCGGAGAGTTTTAACGGAGCAGTAGGAGAGTTTAGCATAAAAACAGAAAGTTCTAAAGAAACTTTGGAAGAAGAAGAATCTTTAGACATTCAGGTAATTGTTTCCGGGAAAGGAAATTTAAAATTATTTCAACCGCCAAAACTTAAAGTTCCCAGAGCTTTTGAAGCTTATAGTCCGGAAAGCACAGAAAACATTCAAACCACACTCAGCGGATCGCAAGGAAAAATTACGGATACTTATACTTTAATTCCCAATGCGAAAGGAGAATATCATATAGAACCTATTTCTTTTTCATATTTTAATCCGAAGACAGAAAAATATGAAACCACCACTTCAAATCCGTTAGAGATTACGGTAGAAGGAGGTTCAACAGATTCCACCATTGCGAGTGCAGAAAATGATTCAGCAGAAGAAAGTATTAGAAAACCGGTTACAACTGCTCAGCAATTCAATTATATCAAACTAAAAACAGATTTACATGCCATAGATAAATCGCCTTTTTTTAGAAGTAAATTATTTTGGAGTTTGTTGTTTGCTCCGATAGTTATTTTGCCGATAGTGATTGTTTTAGGAAAAAACAGAAAAGAAAAATCTAAAAATATTTCCAGAGGAAGAGCACGACAAGCAGATCGATTGGTGAGAAGATATCTTTCAGAAGCAAAACAAAAAATTGGAGATCAAAATGCTTATTATGAAGCTTTGGAAAGAGCTTTACACAATTATTTAAAAGCAAAATTAAACATCCAAACTTCAGAAATAACAAAATCGAGAATTTTAGAAATTCTGCAAGAAAAAAATCTAAATCCACAAACCGCTCAAGATTTTATCAGTTTGTTGGAGGCTTGTGAATTTGCGAGATATACTCCGCCTTCCGATACAGGAATGCAACAAGATTATGATAAAGCAGCAAAAATTATTGCTGAGGTAGATAAACAATTGAAAGCATAAATACGATGAAAAATTACTTATATATAATAGTATTTTTGTTTGCGATCACGCTTCAAGCGCAAGAAGAAAAATTATTTGATCAGGCAACACAGTTTTATGCAGATGAAAATTATGAAGCTGCAATAGAGAATTATCAAGAAATTATTCAGCAAGGAAAAACATCTACAGCAGTTTATTTTAACTTGGGAAATGCTTATTTTAAACTCGATCAAATCGGACCGAGTATTTATTATTACCACAAAGCCTTACAGCTATCTCCCAACGATGAAGATATCTTGACTAATTTGGCGTTTGCAGAAGAAAAAACCATTGACGCCATAGAAGAAAGTCCGGCAACAGGCTGGGAAGGATTTGTAGAAAACTTAATCTCTACATTTAATTTTAATACTTGGGCAGTTTGGGCAATTGTTTTTGCATTTTTATTTATGCTTTTCGGAATAGCTTATTATTTCTCTCAAAAAGCAATTTTAAAACGCTTGTTGTTTTCTTTAAGCGGATTGAGCTTTGTTTTTGTTGTTCTCAGTGTGATTTTTGCATATCAACAATTAGGCATTCAGCAGAGCAAGAAGTTTGCTATTATTTTTGCCCAGGAAACAAAAGTACACGCAGAACCCAATCATAACTCCCCGGAATCTTTCAGACTACATGAAGGAACAAAAGTCAAAATCTTAGATAATTTTAACGGCTACACCCAAATACAACTTCAAGATAACACCAAAGGCTGGTTGAAAGAAGAAGTGTTGAAAGCATTGTAAAAACTCTTCAAAAAAGCTTTTAAAAAACTTTAATAAAACTATAGAGGGGTGAATATATTAAATTTAAAATAAAAGTAGCTATTTTAACTCTCCGAGCTAGCTATTTAAGACTAATGTTAAGTTATTTTTGTATCAAGAACTATAGCTAAACTAAAGATAGGTTTAATAAAAGTCAAGCTGCCAGAGATTTAAATATTGATAGAAAAACACTTTATAATAAATTGAAATTATATAAAATAGATTTGTAGAAATAAGCTTATAAAAAAATCCGGAGAATTAACTTTCCGGATTTTTTTTATGATTAAAATAAAAGCTTTTTTAGTCTTCTTTTATTTGTTTTCTTTCTATGCTTTTCCTTTTAAGCTGTTGTGTTTTCATTTGTTTTCTTTGCTCAGGAATTCTCATTTCACGATCCTTTTTTGCTTTGTGATCAGAAGATTTAAATCTTTTGGATCTTTTATCTTTATTAAATTTTCTTCTGTTTTTATGTTTTGCTTTTCTTGCTTTTTTCGCAGATCTAAAGTTATCTTTTTTTAATTTTTGGCGAGCTTGTTTCTTCTCTACTTGCTCAGTTTTTTCTTTGGTTTCTTTTTGATCTTTAACTTGATCTGTAGTTTGAGCACTTAATGTAGTGGCTCCAATTATTGATAATCCGAATAAAAGATGTTTAAATTTCATAATGTTTGTTTAATTGATTTGGCTTTAATAAAACAAATAATATGCCAGAAAAAGAAAAGAAGCCGTCTCATTATCCGATGAGGCGGTTTTTTCGTGTTTGTTCTTTTTTAAAGGTTTGAGAGATTAAAATTCCTCGTTTTGCAAAAAATGATAAAAATGTG
>JAJYSY010000077.1 GCA_021793375.1 Bacteroidota bacterium
AAGCAAGACTATTCCATAATGAGTTAAAGTCTGAAATATTGTCAATTTCAGTCTTTTGTTCTTTTTCATTATTGTTACCCAATCATTTCTCATTGTTGGTATCGTATTTAGCCTGACCACTAACGTTTTGAGGCTTTGCGTAGTGCGGGATTTCGAGGCACTTTACTTTCCGTTTAGCCTTTAGTTTATTTAATATAATTAATTTCATATGTGCACTTTCGCCCGCATTACGTATAGCCAATGTTAGCGGTAGTTATTTTTCTCCGAGTTCCTTTATTTTTTCGAGCATTGCTTTTAATCCTTCTTCGGTATGACACTTTCCCTCTTCGCTTGAAAAGCCTTGTTGGTGCCAAATGAAATTTACAGAGTTATCATCTAAATTTTCGATTTTGTAAGTTACCAAAGAATAGTTTTCTGGCTTATCTTCCAAACCCGAAAATCGGCTCCAATAATCGTATTTAAGCAACTCATTTTTCTTGTTCTCGATTACGTTCCCTTTGTCTTTGTATTGTTGTCCGTCATACTCTCCTTGAAATATAATCGGACTTCCAGTTTTCCAATCAGTTATTACTTCTGTTCCGAACAAGTATTCCTTTATTTTCACAGGATTTGTGAGAATATCCCAAACTTTTTCGGGTGTCGATTTAATGTTGATTTTGCTTGAAGCGATTAGATTTTTATTCATTATTATAATTTTTACTTAGTTCCGATAATTTCATTACAGTTTTCCAATTTCTTGTTGTGGCTCCAACTTCCAGCTGTTTTTCAAAAAAGCTATTGGTCAATTTTGATTCGTGATACTTTCCTGCACAAAAAATAAATATGTCTTTCTCGGCAATTTTGAATTTGTCAGGTTCGTAGTTGAAAGTTAGTATTCTTTCAATGTCTTCTTCATTCGGTTTTTCTTTCAAAAAGGTCAAATGCAATTGATAAATATCTGCATCTTTGGCAATGAAAGGATTTTTGCTAATTGAGGATTCAAGTTCTTTTTCCGTTCTCACGATTACAGGAACATCAAATCCAAATTTTTCGGTAATAGCTCTTTCAAGTTTATTTTCCAATTCGGAATTTGGTTTGTCGGAATTAAAAATCAGATTCCCACTTTGTATATAAGTCGTTACATTTTTTAGCCCCAATTCTTCGCACAGTGATTTAAGGTCAGCCATTAGGATTTTCCGTTTCCCTCCGACATTTATACCTCTTAAGATTCCGATTTTTCTGTTCATTTCGAGAGTTCTGTTTTAATTACCGTCAATGGTTGGGGCTTGGCGAAGGCACGGCTTTGGAAAACGTCTGCTCAAATTTAGCACAAATGTTGATAGAAGTACAAATGCTGAAATTAGAACTTCTGCCGTGCTTTTGCCAAACTGTTTGTTAGCGGGTCGTTGTTTATTTGCTTTGTTCTCCAAATTTTTCTATTCTATTTATCCACTTCTGTCTATAATTTTCTTTTAAAAGTCGAATAGGACCAATAGTTGTAATACTTACAGGGTTTATACCGCAAAACTGCAAAGTCAATTTTTTCACTGCATTGTTACTTGGTTGTCTGTAAATAAGCCAGTAATACAAAGCAGGTTGGTCAAGGGTGGAAATTATCCTTGCGGATTTGTTTTTTAATAACTTGTCCCACCAAACTGAGTTTTCTCGTTTTTGAAACGCAAATCCTGGTAAAAATACTCTGTCGAAAAAACCTTTCATAATTGCAGGAATTGAACCCCACCAAACTGGGTAAATTAGTACTAAATGGTCAGCCCATTTTATTTTTTCTTGTGCGTCTATTAAGTCAGGCTCAAGTTCGGTTCGCTTTCGATATCCAAATTGTAAATTCGGATTAAATTCTAATTCCCTAATATTAATTTCTTTTACTTCATAGCCTTTTGATAACGCTCCTCTTTTATAGGCTTCAGCGAGTCCAAAGTTGAAACTTTCTTTGTCAGGATGACCGTTAATTATTAAAACATTCTTCATTCATTAACTTGTTAGTATTTATCTTTCTTTGTCATTCGTTACAATGCCCGCTAACGGTTTGCGGTTCGGGCTTTTATCAGCCTTTAATAGCAGATAAATATGTCCAAGCAATGAACAGAGCTTGCAACGGAACTCTGAACCATAAATAAGTCAGTCCGTGACCGTCAAAAGTTCCTTTTTGATAGTCTATATTGTTTATGGCTGCGAAAATGTTTGCAGGAAGTATGAGAATGAAAAACACGATTAGCAACCACGCTGTAACGCCCCTGAAATTTGGAATAAAAAGTCCGATTGCTGCTGCAATTTCAATAACTCCCGTCAAGTAAACAGTTTCGGTTTTGAACGGAATAAAGTCGGGCAACATCATTGACATTCCTTTGGTAAATGCAAAATGTCCGATAGCCGTAAACAAAAGCATTGCCGACATTGCAATTCTACCTGACAAAGCAAATTCAACATTACCTTTAAAAATTTTGTTCACCAACAACGAAATGATAAATACGCTTATTAAAATTATTAATGGTTTCATCTCTTAATTTTTAAAACAAAGGTCGAGACAATTGCAGCGTGAAACAATGAACCCAAGTTAATAAATTCGTTTGCGAATTCTGCTCAATGCTTGTGGCGTAACTCCAATATAAGAGGCAATGTATTTTAACGGAATGCGTTGTATTAGGTGTGGTTGTTCGGTAAATAAATTCCGATAACGCTGTTCGGCACTTTCATTCAATAGCGAAAGTTCCCGTTTAGATTTTTTCAGGAATAAATCTTCACTTGCTTGTCGCCCGATTAAATTACCGATTTCGGTTTCGCTGTAAATGACTTGTAAATCGGTATATTTTATTCGCCAAAGTATGGTCTTTGTTAAAGTTTCTATGTGGTAAGTTGACGGTTTTCTTGTCAAGAAAGAGTCGTATCCACTTATAAAGTTATTGTCAAAAGCAAAGGTGAATGTCAGGTCGTTTTCCAATTTTGGAATGTAACAGCGGACAATTCCCGTTTCTACAAATGAAAGGTAATTTTCTATTTGTCCTGTTTTCAGTAGAATGTGTTTTTTCGGAAATTCTTGTCGTGAAAGTTTAGAAACAAAAAACGTCCATTCCTTGTCGCTTATTCTTTGTTGAATTGCGTGTTCAAAGTATTGTCGTATTTGTTCCATTTACTTGTCAAATTGTTTATGGTGTCGTTTTTGCCTGACCGCTAACGTTCCGCGGCTATGCGCCGGGCGGGGCTTTTTCCCGGAATTGTCCTTTTGAAAACGAGCATTTCTCGCATCCGTAATCTGTCAACCGAAGAACTATTTCCCGCCTGGCGCATAGCCGTTGTTAGCAGCTGCCATTTTATTCTAAATATGAATATATGTTTCGTCTCATTTTTATATTAAGTTTTTGGTTGAATTCTACTGGGTCAAAACTGATTCTTTTGTATTCTGCTTTAACAGATTTTTTAGCGTCATTCAAACTTTGTTCATCTTTCCAAATAGCAATAGTTATAATTTTTATGCTATCTATTTCATCGTTATTTTTTATCACTTCATCTTTTATGAATCCATTCAGGTTTTTAATGAAATTTCTATTATAATCTAATTTTTCCTTGAACTGACTGTAGGATTTTTTGGGTATTTTAAATTCATCTATGAAATAAACAAAATCTTGGTATGCGGAATTCATATTTATAAAGTCCTTTGAAATAATTCCTAATTGTAGGAAGAATGACAATTTATCGGGTTTGGCTGTACTATTAATAATTTTACCATTTCTAAGCTCATATATGCTAGTTCCTTCTACCGTGATTCTTTTTCGTGTAGGTGGAATTTGACGATATTCATTTTGATGAGTTCCACTCCAATCGTATAACGTTATTACTATGTTTCCATCTTCAAAAATTTCTTTGATGGTAAATTGCACATCAGGAAATGCATTTAATAGTAATTTATTGGCGTTAGTGAATTCTTCCAAATAATGATTTTCAATAAATTGGTTTGATTTGTCAATTTGCTTTTCATTCAAGATGGTTTGGTACATTCTTGAAACTATTTCTTTATTGGAAGTGATTGTCATAACATTTTCAATTATTTTTTTTTAATAACCTTTAAATTTAATTGTCATTTTTATTGAGATGCACTTTTTTATGGTTGCTGCTAACGAGCCGCGGCTTTGCGAAGGCTGGGATTAAAAGTACGAATGTTCAAATTTAGCACAATATTCATTAGAATTCCAAAAGTTCAATTTAGTACTGAAGCCCAGCTTTTTCCAAACTGCTGTTAGCGGTAGTGTTTATTTTATTTCTGCTAATTCTTTCAATTTTTTATTCATTTCTTCAAACCCTTTTTTCGTATTATTGTCAAGTTGTTTTTTGAAGAGTGGAACAAGAATGCCTTTAAATTTTTCACTATGTCTAAACGTTGTTGTACCATTTTTGTTGTCAATAAGGTCAAATTTATGTTCTCCGTCAAAAAGTCCCGCAAACAATAAATGTCCAAGCCACTTCAATTCTTTGTTAGTTTCAAATGTAAGAATTTTAGGTTTAAAAGTCATTCCTTTAGCTTCTGGTGGTTCAATTCTTGCCGTAATTTTATTTCCCACTTTTACTTCTCCTTTTATTGATTTTATAAATGGATTCCAATTCGGATAATTGTCAAAATTTGTAAGAATTGACCAAATTTTTTCAGGTTTTGCATTAATTAAAATTTCTGTTTTGATTTCTTTTGCCATTGCTGTTACATTTAATAATGTGATTAAACTAATTGTTGTTAAATATTTCATTTGTCTCGTTTTTGAATTACGTTACAAAGGTCTATACAAACAATAGTTTTGCTCTTGACAAAAATCAAGAAATCATAAAAGTTGTTTTTTCCTAATTCTACTAAATGTTTCAGGGGTCATACCAAGCATTGAAGCAATGTATTGTAAAGGCACTTGATTAAATAATTCTCTATTGTTTTCAAAGAAATAATCATATCTTTCTTCCGCTGTCATTGATAAATGACTGAAAATTCGTTCTTCAAGAATTATAAAACAACGAACAATAAATAGCTTTTCTAATTCGTGCCATTTAGGTACTAATTCTCCGATTTTTTTATAATCAGCTTTTGTTATTGAGTAAACTTCTGTGTCAGTTAATGCTTGAATTGATAAACGAGAAGGTGTTTCAAACACAAAACTTGATAAATCTGTCGAAAAATATCCTTTTGTCGAAATCCATTGAGTTATTTCTTTTTCGTCTGTCGAAATAAACATTCTTAAAAGTCCTGATTGAACAAAACTTAAATTGTCACAACGTCTTCCTGCTTTTAATAAAAAATCACCTTTTTTAATAGTTGTCAAATTGAATAAAGACACTATCGTTGTCAAGTCATCAGCATTAACTACTCCAAAATAAGATTTTATGTATTGTTCAAGTTCTGTCATATTTTGTAGGGTCTCGCAACATTACCGCTAACGGGCCGCGTATTGGCGATAGTGGCGGATTAGAAAGCCGAAACTTTCAATTTTGCACTAACCTAAGCAACAGCCTTTTATTATTTTCTAAATTTATGAAAAAAGGAAATATAAAAGGCTGTTGCGACAAAAAAAGGAGAAACTTTCAATTTCTCCCTTAACCCGCCATTTCGCCAATACAATGTTAGCTGTAGTTATTATTTTACAAGTTCAAGGATTAAATCACTATATGATTTATCAACTAAATTTTCATCTGTTAATTCTAAAAAATTGAAATATTTATCACATTGTGTTTTTAATTCTTCAGTTGTAAATTCATCCTTATCATCAATCGCTTCAACTTCTAGAAATGTTCCTAGATTTTCGACTATATCAAAATGAAATTTTACATTATCAATAAAATAGATTTTTCTCTTTTTATCTACCACAACTTTTATTCCCAATTGTTTCTTTAAAATTTCTTTTAGAGCTTTGTCTGGTGAGTGCTTATAAAGTATTATTTGTGATTCTTTTGATCCTGCAATATTTTCACGGTCATAATTAATAAGTGAATTTTCAATATTTCCTTCCCGTAATTTTAATCTTCCATATAGAACATTAAAATATGTGTCAATTTGGTGGTCTAATCCTTGATATTTAGGATTTAAAGTTAGAAGTTTATTTTCATATTTTTCAATTTCATCAACTTTTGCTTTAAATTCGAAATTTTTTATATCCATGTTTTTTTTAAATTTTATCCACTGAAGGACTGTTTTTATAAAATTACAGCTAACATGTAAATATACGCAACTTTTAACAATATCTTAAGCTTGCAATTAAACACTTACCTATCAACTATATATCCATTTTTACGCGTTTTTAAACGAATGTAAGCGACTATAAACGAATAA
>JAJYSY010000078.1 GCA_021793375.1 Bacteroidota bacterium
AAGGAAATACTTACAGTTGTATCTCAACGAGTTTATTTACAAATTAAACAGACGGTATTTTGGAGACAAACTCTTTGACAGACTAGTAATTGCGAATATAACAGGTGCATAAACGGATAATCAGTAATAAAAATAACAGTAATTAATATAATTCCTATAGATAAAAAGATGACATATAATCTACGTCTTTTTAATTGTTCTTCTTGATTTTCTAAAAGAGATTTATTCAGAATTTTATCTTTTTCTAAAAGCTGGATATAATTTTCTTTTTCTGAAATATCATATTTTCTAATTAAAGACTCAATAGTGAGGTTTTGTTCTCCAAGATTTATACTGTCTTTGTAGGCTTCACTTTGTTTAAAATAATATAATGCCTTTTTAAAGTTTTCTTTTTCTTCCATCAATTTTGATAATGCTGAAGAGTTTTCTTCTACAAGATCAAATCTTTCTAATTCAAAAGCTATATCAATGGCTTGATTGTAATATTCTTCTGCTTTTTGAAGATTACCTTTTTTAAGTTCTGTATTTCCTATATTAGATAATATTTCTGCTTCTTTATGTTTATTTTTTAAAGCTATAAACCTTCCTAAAGAATTGTTGAAATAAAATAAGGCTTTGTCTAAGTTTTCTTCTTCTTCTAAATAAGCAATTCCGTAAAATTCATAAGTAATAGCTAATCCAAACTTATCATTTCTTTCTTTGTTGATTTCTAATAATCGGTTTAAGTATTTTTTGGCGATATAAAAATCTTTTCTTTCAATATAATAAGCACTGATGGAGAGATAATTCATGGCAATTCCCAACGAATTATTCATTTTTTTCTCTGCTTCTAAAGAGCGTTTAAAAAAAACTATGGCTTCTTCTCTTCTTTCGGGAATTTTCCCCAATGAATTTCCAATTCCATTGCTGGCGATAGCAATATTTTTCAAGTTGTTTTCTTCTTCAGCAAGTTCTAATGCTTTCATATAAAAAGAAATCGCCAAATCATAATTTTGATCATAACGCGCTGCTAATCCGGCATTGTCAGCAAAAATCATTTTATATATAGGAGAAACTTCTTTATCTTTTTCTATTAGTTCAAAAGCTCTACTGTGTAAGGGTAATGCTTCTTTATAATTTTGTTTAAATCTGTATAAAAGCCCTAAATTATCTAAGGCTCTGGCGTATAATAAGGTATCTTTATAATTTAAAGCGTGATCTACTGCACATTCTGCAAGTCGAAAAGCTTCTTCATCTCCGGATGTTTTTTGTTGTAATTCTCTTGAAAGTTTGATTTCAAGTAGAATTTTTGAGGAATCAACTTCTACTTTAGATAATTCTTTTTGTAAGCTGTCTAATCTTGAAATTTCTTGACTATTTACGGAAAGGCTGATCCATAAGAAAAGAAATAAGAATTGTATTTCTTTCTTAAATAGAAAACTTAAGAGATTTTCTCTGCTTTTATGACTTCCCTTTATAAACAAATTGCTTTTTTGTCTAAGATAAAGAATTTTCTTTATACTGTTTTAATCAAAAACACTGTTAATTTTTCAAATTACTTATATTTTTATAAAAATAAATTACAGTTTATTGATTTTTCATTTATTTAAAACAAAAAGCCTTTAACTTAAAGAAGTCAAAGGCTTTATATATTAAATTACTATCAATTATCAACCTTTGGTTGTTGCTTTGATATATTCTCTATTCATAGTTGCAATATTTGTCAACTTAATACCTTTAGGACATTCGATTTCACAAGCTCCGGTGTTGGTACAGCTTCCAAAGCCTTCCGCGTCCATTTGGTTTACCATATTGATGGCACGTTGGGTAGCTTCTACTTGTCCTTGAGGCAGGTTTGCAAATTGAGATATTTTTGCTCCTACAAACAGTGCTGCACTTGCATTTTTACAAGCGGCCACACAAGCTCCACAACCAATACAAGCAGCAGAGTCAAATGCAGTATCTGCAGATTCTTTATCTACCGGAATTGTATTTGCATCAATTGTATTTCCTGAGGTGTTTACAGAAACATAACCTCCTGCTTGCTGAATACGTTCAAAAGATGATCTGTCTATTACCAAGTCTTTAACCACAGGGAAAGCTTTTGCTCTAAAAGGCTCGATATAGATTGTATCTCCATCTTTAAATTTACGCATATGTAATTGACAAGTAGTAGTCAATCTATCCGGACCGTGTGGTTGTCCGTTAATTTGAAGTGAACAAGTTCCGCAAATTCCTTCTCTACAATCGTGGTCAAACTCTATTGGCTCTTTATTTTCGGCAACGAGTTGTTCGTTAAGAACATCTAACATTTCTAAAAAGGACATATTGGGGTCTATTCCATCGATGGTATAATCCACCATTTGTCCTTTAGCTTGAGCGTTTTCTTGACGCCATATTTTTAAGAATAACTTCATAATATTACAAGTTAAATTTTTGTGCCGTTTATTTATTATCTCTCAAAATCTTTTTATTCTTCCTAATAATCAGTTAAACAAACGGGACTTTAATTTTTAAATAAACTATTGATTGTTATCAATATTATCTCTCGTAGTTTATTTATAACTACGTGTTGCAAGTTCAATAGAGTGAAACTCTAATTCTTCTTTATGCAATTTCGCATCTTGATCTGATCCTTTAAACTCCCAAGCAGAAACATATTTAAACTCTTCATCATTTCTTTTTGCTTCCCCATCTTCTGACTGGTGTTCTTCTCTAAAGTGACATCCACAAGATTCATCTCTTTCTAAGGCGTCTCTTGCCATTAATTTAGCCAACTCGAAATAGTCTACCAATCTTCCTGCTTTCTCCAGTTCAGAGTTTTTAGCTTCAAATTTCCCTACAACTCTAACGTTCTTTTTGAAATCAGCTTGTAGTTCTTCTATTTCTTGTAAAGCTTGTTTTAGTCCTTGTTCATTTCTTGCCATTCCGACTTTATCCCACATGATTTTTCCTAATTTCTTGTGGTAATAATCAACAGAATTTTGACCGTTATTATTAAGCAAACTTTCAAGTTTTTCTCTTACTGCTTTTTCTGCTTCATCAAACTCTTTTGTATCAGAAGGGATTGGTCCTGTTCTAATTTCATCTGCTAAATAATCTCCTATAGTATAAGGTAAAACAAAATATCCGTCTGCTAATCCTTGCATTAATGCTGAAGCTCCTAATCTGTTTGCTCCGTGGTCAGAGAAGTTTGCTTCTCCGATGGCATAACATCCCGGAACTGTAGTTTGCAGGTTATAATCTACCCAAAGTCCTCCCATAGAATAGTGTACTGCAGGGAAAATCTGCATTGGTGTTTCGTAAGGATTATCATCGGTAATCTGTTCATACATTTCAAAAAGGTTTCCGTATTTTGCTTTGATCACCTCTTTTCCAAGACGGGTTACTTCTTCTTTTGAAGGATTGTGATGTCCTTCTGAATAAGCTTTTTCTTTACCATATCTTTCAATAGCAGAAGCAAAATCTAAGAATACTGCTTGTCCTGTCTTGTTTACTCCATAACCGGCATCACAACGTTCTTTTGCAGCACGTGAAGCTACGTCTCTTGGCACAAGGTTTCCAAAAGCCGGATATCTTCTTTCTAAATAATAATCTCTATCTTCTTCTTTAAGATCATTAGGTTTTAGGCTTCCATTTCTAATTTTTTCAACATCTTCTTTATGTTTTGGCACCCAAATTCTACCATCATTTCTTAAGGATTCTGACATCAGCGTCAGTTTTGATTGATAATCTCCGGAAACCGGAATACAAGTAGGGTGAATTTGCACAAAACAAGGGTTAGCGAAGAAGGCTCCTCTTCTATGTGCTCTCCAAGCTGCCATAACATTACTTCCCATCGCGTTGGTAGATAAGAAATAAACGTTTCCATATCCTCCGGAAGCAATTACTACAGCGTGTGCTGAGTGTCTTTCTAATTTTCCGGTAACCAGATCTCTTGCGATGATTCCCCGTGCTTTTCCATCTACAATCACTAAATCCATCATTTCGTGACGTGTATAAGATTGGATTTTACCACGATTGATTTGTCTGTTCATCGCTCCATAAGCTCCTAATAACAGTTGTTGCCCTGTTTGTCCTTTTGCATAAAAAGTTCTGGAAACCAATACTCCTCCAAAAGAACGGTTGTCTAATAATCCGCCGTATTCTCTTGCAAAGGGAACTCCTTGAGCCACACATTGGTCAATAATACTTCCTGAAACTTGTGCTAATCGGTAAATATTTGCTTCTCTTGCTCTATAATCTCCTCCTTTGGCGGTATCATAAAACAAGCGATAGTTAGAATCTCCATCTCCTTGGTAGTCTTTTGCTGCGTTTATTCCTCCTTGAGCAGCAATAGAGTGCGCTCTTCTTGGGGAATCTTGATAACAAAAAGTTTTCACATTATAGCCCATTTCTGCTAAACTGGAAGCTGCACTTCCACCAGCCAGACCTGTTCCAACAACGATGATATCAATATTTCGTTTATTGGCTGGGTTTACTAATCTAATATTATTTTTATGATTATCCCATTTTTTTTCAATAGGACCTTCAGGTGTTTTAGAATCTAATACTGACATAAATCTTACAAATTAAAGCGAACCAAAATAATGAAACAAAGCAATATAAATAAACAGTAATGGCACAAGAATAGAGAACCATTTAGCAAAGCCTTTCAAAGCTCTTGAATTTCTGTCTCCCCAACCTATAGACTGGAATGAGCCATAGAAACCATGCAACAAGTGAAGCATCAAAAACACAAAAGAAAGTACGTATATACCCACTCTTATCGGATCTTGAAACTTAGCAACCAATCCTGTATAAAAATCAGGAACTTGTGCTGCATCATATCCATTTCCAAATTTGTATGCTAATTCCGGAAAGAAAAAGTCATACATATGTAAGCCTAAAAACAATAGGATCACAATTCCTGTAATAATCATATTTCTTGACATCCAGGTGGTGTTGCTACTTTTGTCAAACTTTTCATAACCAATAGGACGAGCCTTTCTGTTGTTTACTTCCAGCACCATTCCCATTACAAAATGGAAAACAACTCCTATTACCAATATAGGTTGCAGGAGCAATTGCACCACAAAATTGTATCCCATAAATTCCGACAAGCTGTTATATACACTTGGGCTTACGGTGGATACAAAGTTTACAGTAACGTGCATAAGCAAAAAGGAAACAAGAAAGAGACCGGAAAGTCCCATTGCAAATTTTTTAGCGACAGTAGTGTTGAGATATCTACCCATTGATCGTATATTTTAGTAATAATTTTACACAAAAATAAGCCTGAAATTTATTAAAGACAAACTTTGTTATGAGGTTTATGCCAATTTAGAATCAATATAAGCAAGCCGCTTGGCTATTTTAATAATTTTATATGTTTTTTTACCCCCATACATCAATCTTCTTAAAATCGTTTTGCTTTAAATAAACCCTTAATAAACTTTAGCAGTTTATTAAACAATATATCTTATTTATCAACGCTTATAAAAGATTGACTAACCAATTAAATTCACCCCTAATTTTAAGTCCTCTGATGGATTTAAAAAACATATTACAACATGAAAATACACACACTTAGTTTTTTAATTTTTCTGTTATTTTTATCACAGAGTTTTATTTATGGACAAAACGCCTCTTCAATAGCTGATTCTATAGACCAACGGATGAGCAACTTAATCAATTCTTCTAACAGTTTTCAGGAATATAAGGTTATCAAAACAACCGGAATTCAAAGTTTACGAAGAGATATTAAATCTGAAGTTTCGTCTTTAGAAGAAAACATGAAGGAATTACACACCGATTTAGCTTCTCAAAAAGAGGAATTAGAAAATTTCAAAGAATTATTAGCTGCCAGTGATGCAAAATTAGAAGAAGCAAACACTACTAAAGATCAGCTTTCAATTTTAGGAGTTACCACTCAAAAATCTACTTACAACTTTTTTGTTAGTGTTGTTATATTAGGTTTAGTCATCGCTTTATTATTTTTTATTTACCGATTTAAAAATGGAAACCGAATAGCTATAGAAGCACGTGAAAATTTGCAAAAAAATGAAGAAGAGTTTGCAGCTTACAAAAAGAAAGCTTTAGAAACACAACAAAAATTAGGCAGACAAATTATTGATGAACGCAAAAAAGCTGCTATGCATGTATAAATCGTTTATATTTATTTTATTAAAGGAATTAATTCAATTAAAAGAAGCCGTCTCATTATCCGATGAGGCGGTTTTTTCGTGTTTGTTCTTTTTTAAAGGTTTGAGAGATTAAAATTCCTCGTTTTGCAAAAAATGATAAAAATGTGCCCTTTTAAGCACATTTTT
>JAJYSY010000079.1 GCA_021793375.1 Bacteroidota bacterium
CAACCACTTTTCTTGGTTGAACCTGCATAAAAAATAATCATTATCTTTTCACCTAAATTAGAAGCCCTCTCTTATGTTTAAGAAAATTTTAATTGCCAATCGTGGAGAAATCGCTTTGCGAGTAATTCGTACTTGTAAAGAAATGGGAATCAAAACGGTTGCTGTATATTCAACTGCAGACCGAGATAGTCTGCACGTCAGATTTGCTGATGAAGCCGTTTGTATAGGCCCAGCTCCAAGTAATGAGTCATACCTCAATATTCCAAATATTATTGCAGCCGCAGAAATTACCAATACAGATGCTATACATCCTGGATATGGATTTTTAGCGGAAAACGCAAAATTTTCTAAAATTTGTGAAGAGCATGATATTAAATTTATTGGTGCCTCTGCAGAAATGATCAACAAAATGGGTGATAAAGCCTCTGCAAGAGCTACAATGATTGAAGCAGGAGTGCCTACAATTCCCGGATCTGACGGAATTATTGAAACCTATGAAGAATGCTTAAAAATAGCAAACGAAATGGGATATCCTGTTTTGCTAAAAGCAACTGCAGGTGGTGGTGGAAAAGGAATGAGAGCTGTTCATAAAGAAGAAGAATTACAACACGCTTGGGAATCTGCAAAAACAGAAGCTGCTGCAGCTTTTGGAAATGACGCAATGTATATGGAAAAACTCATCGAAAATGGACGCCATATCGAGATTCAAGTAGTAGGAGACAGCACCGGAAAAGCTTGTCACCTTTCAGAACGAGATTGTTCTGTACAAAGACGTCACCAAAAATTAGTAGAAGAAACCCCTTCTCCTTTTATGACCAAAGAATTGCGTAAAAAAATGGGAGAAGCCGCGGTTAGAGCAGCAGAAAGTATTAAATATGAAGGTGCCGGAACTGTTGAGTTTTTGGTAGATGAAGATAGAAATTTCTATTTCATGGAAATGAATACCAGAATTCAAGTAGAACATCCCATTACAGAACAGGTTATAGAATATGACTTGGTTAGAGAGCAAATTAAAGTAGCTGCAGGAATTCCGATTTCCGGAAAAGATTATTATCCGGTAATGCATGCGATAGAATGTCGTATAAACGCAGAAGATCCTTATAAGGATTTCCGTCCTTCGCCGGGAGTAATTACTACTTTACATATTCCGGGTGGACACGGAGTCAGGGTAGATACCCACGTTTATGCAGGATATCAAATCCCTCCGTTCTACGATTCGATGATAGCCAAATTAATTGTAACTGCTCAAACCAGAGAAGAAGCAATTACAAAAATGAAAAGAGCTTTAGATGAATTTGTTGTAGAAGGAATTTCAACAACTATCCCTTATCATCGTCAATTGATGGATGACCCAAGGTTTGTTGAAGGTGATTATACCATTAATTTCATGGAAGATTTTGTAATGGATGAAAAATATAAAAATGAGGGAGAATAAATATTCATTATAATTTTTATAGAAAAACCTTGTTGGTGTATAAATCAACAAGGTTTTTCTATTTTTGTAGAAGATTAAAATTAGAATGCTGTGAAAAATTTAAAAAAGAAAAATACGCTCTTCTTACTTTTAGGATTAACATTGTTTTTTGTATTCAATACAGAAAAATTAAAAGCACAATCCGGATTAGAAATTCCAAGACATGAAGTCAACTTCAACTTGGCAAACACTTTAATTATAGCTTCTGCTGAAGTCGGATATGAATATTTTATAGATTATGATCAATCTATTGGAGTAAAAATATTGATTAATGATCGAAGAAATTTTAGACATGAAAAGTCAAATACCAAATACAAAACCAATTCTTTTCGTTTAAATTATACTTATTATTTTGGACAAGAAAACCCGGGTTCAGGAATTTATATGCAGCCTTTTGTAAAATATAGATTTGGTGATTTTGAAGAAGACAGAGATAAATCAAATAAAATCAAAACAAATATGGATGCTTTTATAGTGGGGGTTGGAGTAGGTTATCAGTGGAATTTCAGCAATAGTTTTGTGATGGGACCTTTTGCTAATGTGGGAAGAAATTTTAGCAAAGAAGTTAAAAACAGATTTTCTGCTTTTGAGTTTAATGCCGGATTTAATATTGGGTATAGGTTTTAATTTTTTAAAACCAGAAATAGATTCTTGGCAATTTTTTCTGAAATACTTTTCTTTTCACCATTAATTTGGATGATAAAAGATTTGTCAAACTGTTCTTGTTTAAGCACTTCAATATTGTCGTGCAAAGAAATATTTTGGTTGTCTAAATAAATCAAAAACTCTTTAGAGTCCTCTACAGCTACCAACACACCTTTATCTCCGGGATGGCAGTTTGAGAGTTTTACTTTGTCTATATCAGGAAAATTTCCTGCTTTATCCGGGATTAAATCTCCGTGAGGATCAACTTTTGGAAAATCGAGAAATTTATCCAATCGATTGGTGAGTTTTTCAGATTTTATGTGTTCTAATTGCTCAGCTATTTCATGAACTTCTTCCCATGAAAAATCCAATTTTTCCACTAAAAAAGTTTCCCATAAACGGTGTTTTCTAATTACTTGAATTGCATGTTTTTTTCCTTCAGAAGTTAATCTCACTCCTTGATAAGGTTTGTAATGCAAGAGTTTTTTTTCTGCCAAACGCTTCACCATATCTGTAGCAGAAGAAGCTTTTGTAGACATCATTTCTGCCACAGCATTGGTGGGAACACCTTCTTGATGTTGCTTTTCTAAATGATAAATTGCTTTGAGATAATTTTCTTCTGAAAAAGTCATATTCAAAATGATTTACACAAATATAAGCTATTATCTGGTGAAGTTTTTAAAATCTGAAATTTCAACTATGCCTGTGATTTTATCTCTGTTTCATAAAAGTTGATAAAATCTTTATTTACAGCTCTGTTTCCTCCCGGAGTGGGGTAATCTCCCGTAAAATACCAATCCCCTAAATTATTAGGACAAGCTTCATGAAGTTTATCAATGGTTTGATAAATCACTTTTAACTCTGCTTTTAATCCATCTTTAGAGAGCATTTCTGCAATTTTATCAGAAATTTCTTCCGCAGTAAAAGGCGCATAAATCTCTTTGGTATAATTTTTTATTTCTGTTACTTCTTTGTGTACTTGAGCTTTACATTTTTCATAAACTTGATGAACAATATCAAACTGATTGGTGTCTTTTAATAAAGCTAAAGCGGCGTGAAAAGCGATAAAATCATTAATTCTGGGCATATTTATTCCATAACAATCCGGATAACGAATTTGAGGAGCAGAAGAAACCACAATGATTTTTTTAGGATTTAAACGATCCAGCATTCCTAAAATACTTTTTCTTAAAGTTGTTCCTCTTACAATGCTGTCATCAATTACCACTAAATTATCTGTGGGTTTTACCACGCCGTAAGTAACATCATAAACGTGAGCAACCAAATCTTCTCTGCTGCTGTCTTCGCTGATAAAAGTTCTTAGTTTTACATCTTTTACCGCAATTTTTTCCGTGCGAATTCTATACGATAAAATTTCTTTTAATCGCTCTTTGGTCAATTTTTTTCGCTCTGTTAAAATCGCTTCATTTTTTTGTCTGTTCAATTCATCTTGAGCACTTTCCAACATTCCGATGAAAGAAGTTTCTGCAGTGTTGGGGATATAAGAAAAAACAGAATTTATTGTGTCATAATCAATGGATTTCAACACTTCAGGCATGAGCATTTTACCCAAATTTTTTCGCTCTTGATAAATCTCTACATCATTTCCTCTGGAAAAATAAATTCTTTCAAAAGAACATGATTTTCGAGGTTGAGAATTTAAGATTTTCACCACCTTGGTTTCTCCATTTTTTTTGGTGATTAATGCATGTCCGGGTTTTAATTCTTTTACTTCTTCAAAAGGAACATTAAAAGTGGTTTGTAAAACCGGACGCTCTGAAGTGGCGGCAACGACCTCTCCGTTTGTATAATAATAAACCGGTCGAATTCCAAAAGGATCTCTGATGATAAAAGAATCTCCATGTCCTAATAATCCGGAAATCGCATAACCTCCATCCCAATCTTTTGATGAATTTCTGAGGATCTCTTCAATATTTAATCTTTCAGCAATATGGCTGGAGGCATCTCTTTTGTTTACCCCTTCTTTTTTTAAGGTTTTGTATAATTCCTCAACTTCTGTGTCTAAAAAATGTCCGATTTTTTCGAGAATAGTAACCGTATCTGATCTTTCTTTTGGATGTTGTCCTAATTCCACCAAATGATCAAAGAGTTCAGGAACATTGGTAAGATTAAAATTGCCCGCCAAGATTAAATTTCTGTGCATCCAATTGTTTTTTCGTAAAAAAGGATGAACTTCTTCAATGCTGGAGTAGTCTTTATTATTATAAAAAGCATGTCCTAAAAACAATTCTCCGATATAAGGAACTTTTCTTTTTAATTCTTGTGTAGAAATATCTTTAGGAAGATCTTTTATCACCCCGTTGATGCGTTGATTTATTTTGGTAAAAACATCTTGAATGGGTTGTTGTTCTTTTGATCTGGCTCTGCTCATAAATCTTTCTCCCGGATCCATATCAAATTTAATACTGGCTAAACCTGCGCCATCTTGTCCGCGATTGTGTTGTTTCTCCATCAACAAATACATTTTGTTCAATCCGTAAAATGGAGTTCCATACTTTTTTTTATAATGATCTAAAGGTTTTAAAAGTCGCAGTAAGGCTATTCCGCTCATAATTAAGAAAGACTAAAAGTTTTAAAGTTGGTTTTATTTTGATGATAGTTATAAAAAAGCCCCGAAAAATCAGGGCAAATTTATTTAAGGTAAATCAATATCAAATTGAGTTAAAGATTTAAATATTTTTAAGCGATTGAAAACTTCTTCAGTTTTAAGATCTAATAAACGATCAGGGCCAAATTTTTCTACACAGAAAGAAGCTAAGTTAGAACCATAAACTACAGCTTGTTTCATATTTTCAAAAGAAAAATCTTTGGTTTGGGTTAGATATCCTGCAAAACCACCGGCAAAAGTATCTCCGGCTCCGGTTGGATCAAAAACTTCTTCTAAAGGTAAAGCCGGAGCAAAAAACATATGATTTCCTTGAAACAATAAAGCACCGTGTTCTCCTTTTTTGATGACCACAGTTTTAGGTCCCATTTTTTGAATCACCTGATTGGCTTTTACCAAAGAATTTTCTCCGGATAACTGTCTTGCTTCTTCATCATTAATTGTGATTACATCTACTTTAGAAATAACTTTTAATAAATCATCCCAACTGTTGTCCATCCAAAAATTCATGGTGTCTAAAATCACCAATTTCGGATTTTTCATTTGTTCTAAAGCGCTTAGCTGCACTAAAGGATGTAAATTTCCTAACATCACCACTTCAGCATCTTGTAGGTTTTCCGGAACTTTTGGCTCAAAATCTGCCATAACATTAAGCTGAGTTTCCAAAGTATCACGACCATTCATATCATCGTGGTATTTTCCACTCCAAAAAAAAGTTTTTCCTCCTTTAATTACTTCAAGTCCATCAATATTAATGTTTCTATCTGTTAAAATATCAATATTTTTTTGGGGGAAATCTTCTCCTATCACAGAAACAATTCCTGATTTTAGGTTGAAATAGCTTCCTGCCAAACCTATATATGTAGCTGCACCTCCAAGGATTTTTCCGGTTTTTCCATATTTTGTTTCAATGGCATCAAAAGCCACACTTCCCACAATTAATAATTTTCCCATGAGCTGAATAAATTTTTCACAAATATAAAGGGAATTGCGATAAAACAACTAAAGTTAATCTGAATTATAGAAAAAATAGAATTTATTTATTTTCCTTAGGTTTTATCCAAATAGAAGCTAAAATTCCACCGGTTAAGGCCAAAGCAATAACAACAAGAGAAATCCAAGAAGAAATATGAATTACATTTGAAAACAACATTTTTAGCCCTACAAACCCAAGGATAACCGCTAAGCTATAATTGATAAATCGGAATTTTTCTAATAAGCCAACTACTAAGAAGAAC
>JAJYSY010000080.1 GCA_021793375.1 Bacteroidota bacterium
AAGCCGGCATACCAAACCACCATAAGGGAAATTGAAAAATGACAACGTCGGCCCACATTAATTTATCTTGTTCTTTTTCGATATCTAAAGTCTGCATTCCATGGTCATAGGCTCTTTTGGATTCCCGTATATAGAACAATCTTTTTTCATTGGGGAAGTCCTTGAAATCTCGGGTATTGGCAACGGCTTTCCAATTCATTTTATAGAGGTCCGATACTATTACGCGATACCCCATGGATTGTAAATGGTTTGCAATACTATTTTTCAGGTATCCATTTAATGACTCTGGTTCCGGATGGGTGTAAACTATTAATGCATTCATAAGGTAGACTTTTTTAAAGATTGTTTTTGGAACCTGTTTAATAATCTGTTCCAGCTTTTTTTCGGTTTTTTGAAATTTAGGAACACGTGCAGCAAGGCAATGAGTATTGCTCCCGGAAGCAGATTTTTTACGAGCCCTATGAATAATCCATAAGAAGCAATATGTTCAAAATCATTTATGATATGCCAACCGTTATTGGTTATACTGATTTTCAACACAAGGAAAACAGCAATTGTAGCGAAGTGAAATCCGTTTACAAAGAGATGGATTATATATTCACCTCTTGGCAGTCCTCCCATAAATGCCCTGCTTTCTTCTTCTGAATAGGCATCAACGCCCAAGGCTATGATATCAAGAACAACGAACAATAGCCCCAGATATAAAGATGTTTCTCCCTGTTTTAAAAACAGACAGTATAAAATCAAGAGAAACAAAAGTGTTCGCACCGTGTGAGTAAGATGTTCAAACTTGCTTTCTTTGTGGTCGTATAATTTATATTTGACCAAATGAAGGTAAAATCCGTCATAGGCACCCAATAAGGCGAAGATGGCCAATGAAATTCCGGCAATGATAAATCCTAAATACATACTTTTATATTTTTGTTTGATACAAAAATAGACTTAGGATTCAGCAAAGTATTTGACCTATGTCACATAATCCTCAGGGGGTCTTTTTTCTGATACGGCTTAAGGTTTCTCGGGTTATGCCCAGATAGGTGGCAATATCTTGAACGGGAGCTTTTTGAATGACCTCTGGCTGTTCGTCCAATAGTTTTTGATACCGCTCTTTGGCCAATTCGGTTTTCATTCCTTCGGTATAATCCCATAGCTTTTCATATTCCTTTTCCATTATAATGCGGAACAGGCGTTCCCAAATTGGAATTTTTCGGAAAAGTTCGTGTAGTTTTTCGCGACGGATGGTTAGCAGCGAAGTTTCTTCCAAAGCTTGAATGACCAATTGGGACGGGCGTTGTGTCAAAAAGCTTTTAAAAGAAGAAGCCATACTGTTTGACGTACAAAAACAACTGGTGATTTCGCGCCCTTTTTCATCGTAATAGGAGGTCTTCAGCAAGCCTCTGTTGATAAAAGCAATCTCCCGACAAACCGTGTGGAAGTCTATCCAAATCTCTCCCTTTTGTAAAGTTGTGGGTTTAAAATAAGCTCTGCTCTTTTTAAAATCCTTATGGGCAATAGGGGTAATTGAATTTAAATAGTGTTGCAGTTGCTTAAAAGGTTGTTCTTCAATTGCCATAGCGTAATAATTTTATTTTTTTAATAGGAGGCTTCCTGGTAAAAATAGTAATAATATGTATTTGAGCCAATTATAGACGGAGTGGATGTTAACCCTCTAAAAACTTGAACAAAAGGAAGGTTGAGTTGGAAGTGTGCGTACAAAAATGCGCGTATTGGCATCATAACTTTAATTCAAGTATTTCCCCAGGTAAACCATCAAAAGATTTAAATTCTTTGGACACAAAACCATTATTGGTTAAAATTTTTCGCGAGGCTACATTTCTGGGGTCGATTATGGCAAAAAGCTTGGTTATTTCCTTTTGGTTTCTCGCCCTTTTGATTAATAGATTTGCGACTTTGCTGCCTATGCCTTTACCCCAGTATTCAGGGAGTAACATATATCCGAGCTCTGCTTTATGGGCCTTGCTGTTTTTTATTTCAAGCTTGGCCAAGGTTACAAGCAATTATACCTATTTTAAAATCAATACAATACATTGAATTTAATTGGTTTTTCAATTTTTTATATAAAACTACGGGTAGATTATAATTTTAAATTAATATCTTAATTCAGTTTCAGATAAAATTACCGAGATTAGTCTAAAGGTTTTTTAGTAGCTACTGCTAGTCTATTCCATGCATTGATGGCGATTATTGCCATTATTATAGTTGACAGTTGTTTTTCTGAAAAAAGTTTTTCTGCTTGTTCATAAACTTCATCAGAAACTCCTGCATTTGCTATCAAAGTGATTTCTTCTGTGAGTTTTAAGGCGGCTTGTTCTTTTTCTGTATATAATTCTGGCACTTCCCACCAAGCATTTAACAAAAATAAACGTTGTGAGGTTTCTCCCATTTTTAAAGCATCTGTGGTATGCATATTTATACAATAATGACAAGTATTGATTTGAGAAGCTCTTACTTTTATCAAATGATATAGATTTTTATCTAAACCACTTTTGTTAATATGTTTTTCTAAATCTAATAAGGGCTTATAGGCTTCCGGAGTGATTTTGTAAATTTCTATTCTTTTTTTCATGTTCATGAGTTTTTATTTTATGGGTTTTAACATTTTTTAGGCGAAAGGTTTAACAATTTTAATTGTTTAGCGATTAATATTTTCTTATTGTCGTATTTTTATTAGCTTTGGTTTCTAATTCTGGGTTCATTTTTGCTCTGTTTACTTACTATTATATAAAGTTGGATATCCCTGAGCTCCTTTAAGAAAAGCAACTTGATTAACTTTATCAACGTGAGGTTCTCCAATAAATAAAATTCTTTGTGATATATTTTCAATCCAACCGAAAATTTATCACCAATTTTCCTCATAACATATTAATTAAATGGATGCTTTATTAATCGTCTATCAAATTTTTAACCTCATTACCTTCTTTGTCAAATGTCTTAAATATGATCTGATTCTGATCATTTACTTGAATAAGAAGTAAAGGATTGCCTTCTGTACTATTTATCGTGATACCTGCATTACCATTTTGAGTGCCCACCATTATCCTTTGTACACCATGTCCTATCTTTCGCTCTTTGTCGGGGTCGTTAACTGTCAACATCGCGACATAATCTTTTAAATCAGCACTTTCCTTTGTAAACATCCCAATAGCATCTGTAGTTTTATAATCCAATATTACAGCATTCATTGCTCTCTCTTGATCATCCAATACAACGAATCCACCACGTTCGTCGCTATCATGGTTATATAATGTCGCTCCACCGCCTGCAACCTGACGTTCGAACTCTACACCGTTTAGTTTAGGTGGCGGAGTACGCTCGGGATTGGAAATCACAAAAAAAGGAGTGCCGTCTTCATTAAGAATATTAAGCCTTTTAACCGATACTTCATCATTAGGAAACATCTGAAAACCACTTAATACAAAATACAAAAATACAAGTGTAACAGAACCTGTATAAAATATCAGGATGTTTTGGAAGGTTATATTTTTTTTCATTTTAAAAAGATTTATATTATTTCATTACATCGTCAGTAATGAAATAAATAGGGTTTTATTTTTTTCTTTTAAATCCATTATCTGTCCATTTTTCACTGCCCACGCCGTGATGAATATAAAACAATCCTTCAGGATCATATTTTTCCTTTATAGAAGACAGTCGTTTATAATTTGATCCCCAGAAGGATTCTTGCCAGTTCTTTTCAAAATAATCACTTTCAGAAAAATAAGAGGTAGATTTAAACATCAATCCATTAAGCTCTTTTATCGCCTTTTTCATTTTTTCGGCATTTTGTTGACCTTTTTCCATATCTGGTTTATATTTGGGAATATTGGGCCAAACTTCAGGATTATCGTCTGCCCCTGAAACAATTGCTAAAGCAAAAGCTTTTATAACAGCGGGATTCATCGCTGTATCCTTAGCTCTTTCTACCTCGTTTTTTGGAGATCCAGACAATCCTTTATTAAAATGTAAAGCGACCTCCCAATGACGGGTACAAGTAAGTAAAGTTTCAGCAAGAGTTTCTATCTGGTCTTTTTTTAAAAGTGAATTAGGTAACCAGGAGGAATGAAAACCGTGAAGAAACCAACCTGTCTGACTTTGATCTCCTGCCCATAAAAACACGTCAGATGAAGCTTTAGATCGATCATCAGGAACAATAATCAGTTCAGGCATGTTTTCATTTAAAAATGCTTTATCCCAAAAATGACGTGCAGGAAGAGCAGCTATGATCAAGGGTTGTACCCAATTTATATCCTGCTCATTGTATACCCACTCCTGCAAAGGTTGCCAAATCTCTTTTGCCTGTTCTTGAGTTAAACCCTGAAAAACCATTTGAATACCTACTGAATTTTCAGGTTTAAAAACAATTTGTTCCCCCCACTTTGAATTATGAAGTTGATCACTATAGAAGCTTATTAACTTATTGATTAAACTGCGAAATGCTTCTTTAGAGTCTGCTTTAATCGTTCCAAAAACCCCGCCAAAATAATTTGGCAATTCTCGAGTTTTTAACGTTAATCGCGTGACTATTCCAAAGGTACCCCCGCCGCCACCTTTTAATGCCCAAAAAAGATCTGGATGAGAATATTCGTTGACAATCAAAACTTCTCCATCTGCAGTCACTACTTCCGCTTCCAATAAACCAGCAGCAGCCAAACCATATCTTTTAGAAAAACTACCAAACCCCCCACTTTGAATCAATCCGGCCACACCCACAGTTGTACATCCTCCCCCTTGAACATATCGTCCTCCTTCAGTAGTTACTTTATTATACACATCCATCCAAATAGCTCCAGCACCGATATTTACTGCGGGTTGTGATTTTATATTCCCATTGTTTCCTTGGGGTACAAAATCGTCTTGTAGTTTAACATTATTCATTTTTCGTGTCCAGATCAACAGTGAATCTTCTGAAGAAGACCTTCCTTGATAACTATGTGCTCCGCCTTTTATAACTAGTCGAAGATTATGTTTCCGCGCAAAATTCACCCCCTTAACCACATCAGAAGTGTTTTCTGCTTCTATTGCATAGATGCTTGGAATGGATGACCAAGCATGGAGCCAGCCAGAAGTCTGAGTTAATGCAGGCTCACTACTGATATAAAAAGGATTTTTCAACTTTTTGAAAAGTTCTTTGCACAAAGTTCCAGTCGAATTTGTATTGCATTTTCCCAACGGAGAATTCAATACAGTCAATTGACCCTTAAGTGCTTTCCTTAAATTTTCCCATTGCGCTGTAGAGGGCCATTCCGGATTATTCGGACGAACTTTATTTTTAATTCTTTTAAAAGATAAAAAATTAGATACCCCACCAAAAGTATATGGAAGAGTTGCTATAAGAACCATCTTTTGAATGAAATCTTTTCTTTTCATAATATTGAGGTTATATACAGTAAAATTGATAATTGAAAAATAGTTTCGTTAAATTCAGTTTTTTAATTGCTATATAACAAAAATTTTATTAAAAACTTTAAAATTACAAATTAGCAACTCCTTACCCCCTTGCCAATAAATAATTCAATTGCAATATATTTCACATTAAGTCTTTTCCTTTGAACATCAAAAAAAACACTTAATCTTTAGCTAACTTTCGATGTAATTCTTTTATCCAATAGTCTTCAACCTACTTTCAAATTACAATACGATTAAACTCTTAATAAACGATTTATCATATTATTTTCATCTCTTTAAACACTACCAGATTAATGATTATAGAAATCAAAAATAAATCTTAATTTTTCAAATAAACTTGTCTTATGGCAAGAAAATTGAAGCCGTCTCATTATCCGATGAGGCGGTTTTTTCGTGTTTGTTCTTTTTTAAAGGTTTGAGAGATTAAAATTCCTCGTTTTGCAAAAAATGATAAAAATGTGCCCTTTTAAGCACATTTTTTCTT
>JAJYSY010000081.1 GCA_021793375.1 Bacteroidota bacterium
AACCCTAATCACATTAAAAATATAGTTAAAGATGAAGGATTCTAAAAAAATCATTAATATTGAAGACGATCGAGTGGTTAAGGTATTTTTAGATGATGAAGAACAACCATTCGGAGAATTTCGCCCTCCTGTGGAAATAGTGTTAGATACCACTAAAATTCCTGATGGAGAACACGAATTAAAAATAGTTGCTAAAACTTCCGGAATGGTTGAAGGCGTAAAAAAAATTCCTTTTACCGTTAAAAACGGACCGGAAATTTCAGTGATAGGATTAAAACCCAATCAAACTATAAATACACAAACCCCGGTAATTATCAATGCTTACGGGAGCGAAACAACAGACCGGTTTATTGTGAAAGGATCAGAAGATCCTAAACCAATTCCGGCTTGGGTGTGGGCTTTAGTAATTGTATTTATAGCATTTGGAGTATTTTATCTTATTATGTATTGGACTCCGGATTTTTACGAATCGTTCTTTTAAAAATAATACCAATAAACTCAAAAACCAAAACGGGTACAGAAAATAAATTACTGATACCCGTTTTAATTTGATTTTTATAAAAACGATTTTCACAACGAATAAATTAAACCAAAAACCAACTAAAATTTATTAATAAATGAAAGAAATTATCAATAAAATTGAAGATAAGTACAAAAAGATGGGAGAAAATCCCAAAACTTATTTAAAAGGATTGCTGCAAGCAAAACCGATCAATTATTGGGATTACATTCAAGTAGATACTTTACTTTCTTTACAACGTCCGCGAACAAATTATAAGGATGAAGAAATCTTTGTTATGTATCATCAAGTGATAGAGCTTTTTCAAAAAATGTTGCTTCATGAAGTAAAACAATTACAAGAATTGGAAGATTTTAAAGAAGCTGTTTGGATAGAAAAATTAGGAAGAATCGACAGGTATGTTGAAATGCTGATCAGCTCTTTTGATATCATGCGTTATGGAATGGATTACGGAGATTACAATATTTTTAGAGATACCCTCACCCCGGCAAGTGGTTTTCAAAGTGTGCAATTCAGATATGTAGAATTGTATTGTACTCCGGTGAAAAACTTGGTTAATGAAAAAGGAAAAGCCTGTTTACCCGAAAATCCTTCTTTAGAAGATTATTTTGACAATATTTATTGGAAAGATGCAGGATATAATCATAAAACAGGAGAAAAAACCTTGACATTACGACAATTTGAAGAAAAATATGAAGATGAATTAAGAGGATTGGCTCATCGAATGCAAGGAAAAACTTTATATGATAAAATCAATAAAATTGAAAATCCTTCAGAAGAATTAATTCAAGCACTGGTTAAATTTGATAAATCTTATAATGTAACTTGGCCTTTAGTTCATTTGGAAACAGCAGCACATTATTTAGATACCAAAGGAAAAACAAAAGCTGCAACAGGAGGTTCAGAATGGAAAAAATATTTACATCCTGAACACCAGCAAAGAAAGTTTTTTCCGGAATTTTGGAAGTAAAATAAAAAACAACTAATCAGTAAATAGAAAAATAACTAAACTGATTAGTTGTAAATTTTTATTGATTTTTTCTTCCCGTGTATTTAAAAAACAATTCATCTCTCGATTTCTGAATTTTTGAACTAATTCCGACTTTATAAACGTGAGGGTTTTCAAATCTTTTATATTCCGGGGGGAGTTGAGCTAAACGTTTTTGAGAAAACTGTTTAATTTCTTCAATGTTTTCTTGTAAATCAATAGATTTTCCATTTTTCATTAAAGGTTTAAGTAAAGCTTCAGCATTAAGTTTAGCAATATGCATAGATTTATGCGCATCAAAAGGAGCGGTAATTTTTGAAGGTTTATCTTCATTTATTTCAGCAATGGCATCAGCACCATAAAAAGTTTGATCTTTAGTAAGCAAACGATAAACTTGTTTCTTTTCGGGCAAAGTAATTTTTGAAATATTTTCAGAAACTTTAATTCGCGGAATTCCATCAGCCATCACCAATTTATAAACTCCATCTAAAGCAGCATCGGGCTTCCCAATAGCTAAATTTGTCCCCACTCCAAAAATATCAATAGGAGCTTTTTGTTGCATTAAACTTCTCACCACATATTCATCCAGTTGATTGGAAGCTGCAATTTTTACATACTGCAAACCTGCATCATCTAATTGTTGACGAGATTTTCTGGCAAAATAAGAAAGATCTCCGCTGTCTAATCTTATCCCATAAAGTCGATGTCCGTCTTTTTCCATTTCTTTGGCAACTTTTATCGCATTGGGGACACCGCTTTTTAAAGTGTCATAAGTATCGACTAAAAGAATGCAGTTTTCAGGATTTGCTTTGGCAAAACTTCTAAAAGCTTCTAATTCATCATCAAACATTTGCACAAAAGAATGCGCCATGGTTCCACTGCTTTTAAGTCCGTATTTTTTTGCGGCAAAAACATTGCTGGTAGAATCAGCTCCACCGATTATTGCAGAACGCGAAGCGAAAAGTCCGCCTAAGCCTTGCGCTCTTCTCAATCCAAATTCGCTGATAATTCTATCGGGCGCAACAGATCTTATTCGCGCTGTTTTTGTAGCGATTAAAGAAGAAAAATTTAAAATATTCAATAGAAGTGTTTCTATCAACTGAATTTCCAACATATTTCCTTCTACTCTTATAATAGGTTCGGTAGGGAAAATAATTTCTCCTTCAGAAACTCCATAAAGTGATCCTTTAAACCGGAAATCTCTTAAGTAATTCAAATAGTTTTTATCATATCCGGATTCGGCTAAATAAGATAAGTCTTCTTCTGAAAAACGTAAATCTTCTATAGCTTTTAATAATTCAGCTAATCCGGCGAAAATTACATATCCGCCTTTAAAAGGAATTTTTCTAAAAAAATAATCAAAAACAGCAGGTTTATGATGAAGGTTGTTTGAAAAATAAGCTTGTCCCATTGCCAATTGATACGAATCTGTATAAGTGCCGGTAAGTTGTATATTCATAATGAAATATTTATAGTCAAAAATAAACAATTGAAAATAAAAAGGATTCAATTTCAGAATAAATACATAGTAAAGCAGAACTTATGAGAAAACTCAATGAAATGCTTTTTTAGAATAAATTAACGAAGAATAATATGTTTTTTAGATTGAATTAACTTTTTTCTCATCAAAAATTAAAGATATTTTTGTCTTTAATGTAGGAAAATCTTATTTTTGTATGGCATTCTGCTTTAAAAATGGTATAATTGAAAAGTATAAATAAGAAAAAGACAAGAGGATGAATTTTGAAAAATGATGTGAATCTCTTTTTTATACTTGATTTAAAATGATAATTAATCCAATTTTTAATAGATAGGGACTATGAAGAAAAAATCAAACCACAAGAAATATTCTCGAAAGCAATTTATGAGGAATGCAGGCGGGGCAATTTTAGGAGGAAGCTTGTTGTCTTCCTTTACTTTTCCTTCCATAGAAAAAAATCAAGTAGAAAAAGACAAGAACTTTTTATCAAAAGCAAATTATGCTGCATTGACATTTGCAGAACGTGTGGCAGCAGATCCTACAGATATTCCGCCGCCAATAAAAAGAAAAAAACCTAAAACGGTTCATGTTGAATTAGAATGCGTAGAGTTGATTAGCGAATTGGAAGACGGAACCAAGTTTCATTATATGACTTTTGGAGGAACTGTTCCTGGTCCGATGATTCGAGTAAGACAAGGAGACACCGTAATACTTACACTGACGTCAGCAGAAAATAATATGATGTTGCACAATATTGATTTTCATGCAGTGTATGGAACAGGAGGAGGAGCAGAAGATACTTTTGTAACACCCGGTTCTGAAGAAACCATCAAATTTAAAGCCATGTATCCCGGAGCTTTTATATATCATTGTGCAGTTCCGGCTATGGATCAACACATCAGCAGCGGAATGTATGGCATAATTTTGGTAGAGCCTGAAGAGGGATTGGCAAAAGTTGATCACGAATTCTATTTAGGACAAAATGAAGTTTACATTAAAGGCGAAACAGGCGATAAAGGTTTGCAAGAATTCAGCTTTGATAAAATGAAAGATGAAAACGCTGATTATGTAATTCTAAATGGAAAAGTAGGGGCTTTAACCGAAAATGGATATGGAGCAATGAAAGTAAAAAAGGGAGAAACTGCACGGATTTTCTTTGTAAATGGAGGTCCTAATTTAGCTTCCAGTTTTCATCCGATAGGAAATGTTTGGACAAAAGCTTGGAGAGATGGAGCCTTGGCAAGTCATCCCGAAAGATATGTGCAAACTATGTTGGTGCCGCCGGGAGATTGTGCAGTTTTTGAAATGGATTTCCCTGTGCCTTCAACCATACATTTGGTTGATCACGCATTGAGTAGAGTAGAATATAAAGGAATGGGAGGAGATATAATTGTAGAAGGGTCTCCGGAACCGGATATATACGATCCGAATTACACTAAAAAATAAATTTAATAACTATAAATAATTAATTATGAATATTAAGAAAAATTCAAAATGGTCAATCTTGTTTGTAATGGCACTGACTTTTATGTTTACAACAAGTGCTTTTGCACAACAAGTCATTGAAATGACAGGAACAGATAAAATGAAGTTTACCGTTGAAGAAATCACCGCTAAACCCGGAGAGGAAATCACAGTAAAGCTTTATACAGATAGTAAACTTCCTGCGGTAGCAATGGGACACAACTTCGTGTTGCTAAAACAAGGAGTGGACGGAACACAGTTCGCAAACGCTTCTGCAAGACACAAAGACAATGACTTTTTAGATCCATCAAAAATGGATGAGGTCCTTGCTCATACTAAAATGGGAAATGGAGGAGAAACTGTTGAGGTCACTTTTAATGCGCCGGATAAAGTTGGAGAATATGAATATATTTGTACATTTCCGGGACATTATGCATCAGGAATGAAAGGGGTTCTGACCGTTAAATAAAATTATTTAAAAAAGTATTGACCTGTAAAAAAACAGTGTTTATTTTACAGGTCTTTACCGTTTTTTTAAAATTAAATAATCAATTAAAAACATCTTTTTGACCTCTAATTAAAAACTCATCAATAATGAAAAACTATAATTATACCCTAAACATATTTGTACTGCTTTTTGTTTTTATGACTTCTGCATTTGCAACTGCTCAAGAAGATGCCAGAGTTATAGAAATAAAAGGCTTAAACAATATGACTTATGACAAAACGGAAATAGTGGCTAAACCCGGAGAAAAAATCACGGTCAGATTAACTACTGTTACAGATTATAAACCCAGACAAATGTCTCATAATTTTGTGTTGTTAAAACAAACTGCTGATGTGCAATCCTTTATTGCCGCTTCAGAAAAAGCAGCTGTTGAAGATTTTATAGCTCCAAATATGAGAGATCAGGTTATAGCTTACACCCCGATGGCTTCCGGAGGAGAAACAGTAGAGGTTACTTTTACCGCTCCGGAACGACCCAGTAAATATATGTATGTCTGTACTTTTCCCGGACACTTTTTTGCCGGAATGAAAGGTACACTAACTGTTAAAGAATAAATTAAAATTAAAAACTCAAAACCTGAAAACTCACAGAAGCTATTTTGTGAGTTTTTTTTATATAAAAACTCAAAACTATGAATGCGTATTCAAATAAAACCCTCAAAGAATTAGCTGCTGAAAATTATCAAATCACTAATGTTTATGAAAAATATCAACTTGATTTTGATAAAAATGCAGAAATGAAATTAGAAGCAATCGCAAAAGAAAGAGAAATAGATTTAAAACAGCTGATTGTAGCTATTGAAGAAGAAAAAACCAAAGAAAAAAATAAGCTGAATTTTAAATTTTGGCCTTTAGATTTTTTAGCAGAATACATCGTTAAAG
>JAJYSY010000082.1 GCA_021793375.1 Bacteroidota bacterium
CTTATGACGCAGCAGAAATTCATAAACCTGATTTAGACAAAGAAAAAGCACAAAATTTATTTGATATTCCTATTGTAAATTATAAAGTTGAATATGATACTATTAAAAACAATCAGCAAAACTGGAAACAAGTATTAGCACCACTTCAGCTTGATTCAAACCAATATAATATCATAACCGATGATTTAGTTGAAGGCGTAGCAGTGCAAGAAAATAAAATTGTTGCCACATTAACTGAAGAGAAAGAAGAAAAACCTTCTTATTTGATTTATGAAGATGATAAACAACATTATATCACTTTCAGTTTAGTTGATAATCAGCTGGAAACAAACAAAGTAGATATAGCTTTAATTGACAGAGCAATTCAATATGAAGCACTGACAGAAGCCAGAACTTTACAAAAAAACGAAAAGAAAGTTAAGCATACTTTAAGTATTTCAACCAACAATGATTTAGCTATTGGCGATCCTGTTAAAGCACATCAAGAGCTTGGTAAATTTATTTATTTAGAAGAATCTAAAGCAAACAGTTTGGCTAATGATTACAAAAATGTAAATCAAAAATCTCAAATTATACAAGGAGAAGTTAAAGAAGTTAAAGATAATGAAGTAGAAATAACCACGTCTTGGTTTAGTATTTTAAACTCGTTCTTTATCATTGCTTTTGCTTCTATTTTCTCAAAATGGTGGGAGAGTAAATACAATCCTTCTGCAGCGGTTAAGTATGGTTTAGGACTTATAGTTATGGCAATTGGATTTGCTATTTTAGCTTATGGTTCAAGAATTATTCCTGCCGGAGCAGAAGCAGGTGTTGTAAAAGTAGGAATGATATGGCTTATTTTAGCTTATTTATTCCACACTTTAGGAGAGTTGTGTCTCTCACCTGTTGGCTTGTCTTACGTTAGTAAATTAGTTCCCGGAAAAATGATTGCTTTAATGTTTGGAATGTGGTATTTAGCCATCGCCATAGGAAATAAAGTTGCCGCTTCTATGGGAGGAATGATGGATAAAGTGCAAGAAAACCCTGAGTTTAGCCTCTCCGGATTCTTCTGGATATTTGCTATCGTTCCGTTTTTAGCCGGTATTTTAGTTATTTTACTCAATCCATTATTAAAGAAATTAATGCACGGGGTGAGGTAAAATTTCATTACTGCTTTTAAAAATAAAACGAGAATTTATCGGCTGATAAATTCTCGTTTTTTTAATAGTTTAGTTTTTATATTGAAGTGAATAACTTTGGTTTATTATTTAGAGACACACTTTATGAATGACTTTTTCTTCTTGCTCCGATCAAAGGTGAATCATTGGGTATGTTCACTTTTAAATTCCATTCGGAATATAATAATGCCGTGCCGATACCAAATCCGGTTTCTTCTCTCATGGATTGAGGCCATTGTTTCATACAATTTTGTTCTTCCTGTGTAAATTCAAAATTTGAAAGTAGCCAGGCTCGAATATCCTTTTTTATTTTATCGGATATTTCCTTTCGTTCCTTTTCATCAAGTGACTTGATTTCAGCGATCTTTCGATTTACGCTTTCCTGATTGAATTTCATTTTGTCCATCATTCTAAAAATTAAAAATTAAACCATCTTTTTCTGTTTTTATGAAATCTAAAATTACTATAGTATTCATCCTCAGTCAATAGGTAAATTAACTATATGTGTAACTCGGTGATGATCGGATTTTTTATTACGTTCAGTATCACCTGATAATCAGGTTAAAATTCATATAATCCCAGGTGTCTTGGCAATTTCGTTTGGTGTTCTTAGACTTTCTTATCTCATGGATCCACTGCTGTACAGGTTTTTTTATATGTTTCCAATCGGCATTCGCCCGATTGGTTTGGTTGATATATTCAAGTTGAATGCTGTCAGATTCCAACCTCTTCAATGGGATATTTCCGGATTTCCTCAAATCTGTTTGAGAAATAATCAAAAAAATTATAAACTATCTATTATCTCACAAAACCCCAATTCTTCATAATCTTTTGGTGTTGGAATATTAAATTTGTTTAAGCGATCAATAAGATTGTTTTTTAAAGAAAAACTAAACGCTTTTTCTATTCGTTGAAGCTTTTTTTCCGGTTTATAGTATAAAAAAGTTCCAGATTTACAATTGCAGGTCTCTTTATCTTCATTACATAATACAAAATAATCTTCATTCTCTTTTAATATTTTAAATACACGAATATTGGATTTATCATGTTTTTTGTAAGCAAAGAATGTTTTTTCATCATCACTATTAATAATTGAAAATGGACTATGAACTTTATCACTATCTATATTTAAATCCTTTTTGAGATTTCCACTTTGTTCATAAGGTATTGATAGAGCATAGGTATAAGGATTACCTGTAGTTCCCACTTGGCTCCAACTCAAATTTGAAAAAGCAATTAGTATAATTATCGTTGATATAATAAATTTCATTTTAAAACAGTTTATTTATTTCGCAAAAATATCCCAAACACTACCAAATCCTGCACTTGCTCCAATAGCTCCAGTAATACCTCCGGCAAGTCCACCAACACCAGCTCCACCAACGGCACCTATTGAGTCAGCAATGCCGGTGAAAAGCTTTTTCCAAAAGCCTTTTGCCTCAATATTATCATTCGATACTCGACTATCCCAATATGCAAGTGCAAATCTGCCAACAGAGGAAGAAATTAATACATTTTCCATTGTTTCAGGTTTATATTTTTTCATTAAAGCATTTTCGAAATCTTTAACACTTTTAATTATTTCACAAATATTGTTTCCGTTGTATCGAAAAAGTATATCATTTAATTTAAAAACATTATCTTTTTGTTCAACGCTTAATTCCAACGAATTAATGTAGTTTCTGTACTCTTCCTCCGTTTCAATATTTATTATAGGAGTAGCATTTTCTTTCGAAGAGTAATTTGGGGGTAATTCATTTTTGAAAGTTTCTTTTAAAACTTTATCACATAATTCAAAAACATCATCAAGTGTCATTTCTGGATTACCTTCTGATTCAATTTGTGCCATTAATTCATTATGTCTCAACCCTGCTTCATCGTATGGGTTTAAGGGATTGCTCACTTCACAATCAATTCTTTTTGGCCAATCTTCATAAATAGTTTTCATAGTTGATAATTTAATTAAACAATCTTTTTCTGAGATCCAAAATTACTATAGTATTCATCCTCAGTCAATAGGTAAATTAACTATATATGTAACCCATACTTTATTTTCAGGTCAATTTTATAGAAAGTCAGCTTCAAATTTTTTATGTTCAGAAAGAAGTCCACTGGCATATATTTGATTGTGAATTTTTCCAGCAGAGTCAAACTCATTATGAGAATTTTCAGGTGTGTTTGATCTCCTAATTTTTGATTTAAAATTAAATATTCAATTTTATAAATGACAAAATTAGAATGACAACAAAAGCGATTCAATAGTTGTTTTAATTAAATTCAGAGACAATAACGATCGTTTCTATTGAACCTTTGTCTATTGGCGTTTTCAGCTTAATTTCTGAGAGATATCTGTCAAATTGATTATATTCTGATGGATACAATAGATAATAGCTGACATCATACTATCAAAATCATATTTCTGCTGGATATTCTGTTTATGGGCATTGACGGTTTTTGCACTGATGAACAATGTATCTGCGATTTCTTTGGCTTTTAATCCCTTAGCGGTTAGCATAATTATTTCAAGTTCTCTTTCCGTAAAACGTATTTTTTGACTACGTTCGATTGTTGAGGTAGAATTGTTTAGAATTTCCTCGATTGCTACGGCTAAACTATTTTCAAAATAAAACCCATCATCCTTTAAATTCCAAATAGCATTTTCAAGTTCAGAAGGAGGCGTGTTTTTGGTGAAGTAGCCCTGAACCCCCATCTTGACTACTTTTTTGATAGTCTCTGATTCATTCAGCAAAGTAAGAACCAAAATTTTTATTCCCGGATATTTTTCTTTGACTTTCACACAAGTATCAAAACCATCCATTTCCGGCATTTGAAGATCGAGTAAAAGAATATCAGGAATCCTGGTTTCCAATCTCTCAAGTAACTCTATTCCGTTTGCTGCTTCAAGGATGACCTCCATATTCTCAAAACTGTTTATCAGCATTTTCAGGCTTTTCCTGAATAGGGTATGATCGTCTGTGATAGCTATCTGTAACATACTTTTTACTTTAAAAGAATATGAATTTTATTTCCTTTCTTGGCGGGCAACTGCACAAGTTTGGCTCCAATATGTTTTAGTCTGGATTTAATATTTTTCAACCCTAAACCGTCCGAGAATTCCAAATTTTTATAAAAGTCAAACGACGAACCATTATCCTGAATTTCAAAAATATATTTATCGTTGATTTTGAGAAGGTTGAATGTTATCGTATCCGGTTTTCCATGTTTTATCATATTTGTTATTAATTCTTGGATAATGCGATAGAGTTCATAGGCATCTGATGCGGATACTGGAAGAACCTCTGACTGATAATGTTCCTTTATTTTCACATGATGCCATTTCCGAATTCTGGAGAAGTAGCTCTGAAGTGTTAGGATCAGTCCAAAATCGTCCAACATAGGAGGATTAAGATTATAACTTATATTTTGTATATTTTCATGTAGCTTTCTCAGTGCGGTTTCAATCTCGGAAAAAACACTTTTATTGAAACTGTTTTCTTCCCTTTTTTGCAAAATAGCTATGTAGTTTTGAACTGCCATAATATCTCCGCTTACACCATCATGTAAATCTGAGGCAATTCTTTTCCGCTCTCTTTTTTCGGATTCCAAGGCCGTCTTCAATAGATTATCAGATTCCATTTTATTCCGTTTGTGTATTTTATTTCTGTATAGAACGACCGTGAGAATAATCCCTAAAACAGAGAGAATGATTATTGCCGTTCCGATCCAAAAAAAGAATTTTAATCCTGTTTCATCTTGCATACCCCAATAATTAAAAATGTTCTTAGAACAAAGGTTGCCAAAATATTTACTAACCAATAGTCATAAATATACTTGTTACTGTTGAATAAATAGTTTCCCAATATAAATAAGAGAAAGGTGCTCGAATGATATACCAAAAATCCGGAAACAAAATAAAAACTGGAATTTTGCCAAGGGTTTTCAATAGATGTGGTTTCGAACATTCTTTTAAACCAGGCATAGGAACAGAATAAAACAAAAACGGTAAGTGGTATGGTATTTATTGCCAGAGGTAAAAACTTTTGGCTGGAAGACCAAAATATAAAGGATAGGAAATAGCTGATTATAAAGAGGGCAAGAAACACCCTGAATATAATTTTATATTTTTCTTTGAATAAATTGGAAAAAAAATAAAAAACTGCCAAGAACTCCAACAAGGGATATAGTTGAAACCAATAATTTGTATTTATTTTAAAGATAACGGTTCCTATGAGCTCATAAACTGTTGCAATGCCCGTAAGCCAAACAAAAGGTATTATTCCATCGTTAGTACTAAATGCCTTTTTTTGTAATAGTAAAATGCAAAAGGGAATTATTCCAATAAAAAGGGCTGCGTAAAAAAATATCTGGTACAAATCAAAGGTTCATTAACGGGCTGGAATCGGGACAATCTGGTGGACATGGAGCCAAGCGTTCCAAAATAACCCCATCGACCATGTCTTTTCCAGATTGATTCACCCCCACTAAAACAAGATTGGTTTTTTTTGTTGAGGCATCATATCCTTTATAGATTCTCATGCCGATACATTTTTCTTGTTCAAAAATTTTTTTTAATTTCTCAAGGCCAACGAAAAATGATTTTAAACTTTCCGGATTTTGATTTTGAAACCGGTTTCAAAATCAAAA
>JAJYSY010000023.1 GCA_021793375.1 Bacteroidota bacterium
GATGTTTTTCAAATTAAAAATAACTCCGGCATAAGTGTTTTTCAGAATTTTTCGTAAAACACTGGTTTGAAAAGTAGTTTGATATTGATCATATTTGGTGAATTCTCCTAAATTACCAGCTTCATAGCCTACTCCGTAATATTTGGTGGGTAGAAATGCGAAATTTAAAGTAGTGTTTATCCGGTATTTATTTTCCGGAAAAATGGTGTGATTTTCCAGTCCCAAACTAAAAAATCCTGAAGTGGTAATATTACTAAATATAGATAAATCTGAAGGAGGAAGCTCTTGATCTTCTCGGTCTAAACGATATAAACCGGAAGCTAAAATTCCTATTCCGAATTTGGTATCTACAGAATAGCTTGGACCTCCGATAAAAGATAAGTCAAATTTCTCGTTGGATTTATCTTTTTTGGCTTCTTCAAAATAATTAATTAATCTTTTAGTAATAGATTTTTTCTTGCTTGTGCTGTCGTTTTCATATTCTTCAATTGTATTTTTTTCTTGTGCATAAAGACTGGTGATTCTTATAGGTAAAAGAAGTAAAAACCAAATGAAAAAACATTCCTTTTTCATAACACTTTTGCTTTTGTCGTCACAAAGTTAGGTCTTATTTGTGGTATGAAAATGAACCTATATTAATTAAAGAAAATTATAATACTTAAATGAAAATTACGTCAACTTTAATTTTAGGAATTGGTTTGCAAGAAGAATTATTATTAAGAAATTCTTTTCTGAATTGAAAGTCTATAGATAGGTTTTTCCCATAGACGCCAAAGTGATGCTCCACACAATTATACTGGATAAAATAATTCCGACAGTGTTGGCTAAAAAAGCTTTTCCTTTTTCAAATCTAAAGATATAAGAAACAATAGTTCCTGCATAAACACCAGATCCCGGAAGGGGAATCATTACAAAAAGCATTAAACCCCAATATCCATATTTATGAATTCCTTTTTTAGCTCCGTTTTTTGCTCTTCTTGCCACAAAAACTGCAGATTTTTTATAAGGACGCCATCTGAAAAAATAACGATTAAGGGAATTTAAAAAAAAGTACATTAAAGGAAAAATGAGAATATTGGCAATTAAGCATAAAAGTAAAGCCAAATAAATATTTACCCCGTTTAAAAGAGCATAAGGCAAACCTACTTTTGCTTCCCCAAAAGGAGAAAGGCTTAATAAAATGGATATAATGATGTACTTTAACATTATACAAGATGAAAAAACAGCAAAATTAATTCATTGAAACGGATAAATGTTATTCTATTCTCTTATAATCTGTTAATTAGCTTTAATTAACATTTTGAAAGGACGAATATACTTCATTTAATTGAATTTAAAACTTCTGTTTCTATGTAGATTTTATTTAATTTTGAATATAGTTGCTTTTAACAAAATAAATAAAATATATGTATAAATATTTAATTTTAGTGGGATTGTTTTTGGGAATATTTCAAATTGGATTTACCCAAGAAGGAATATTAGAAGAGAGTAAAAAAGCTCAAGAAGAATTAAATCAAGCTTATTTGGAAGAGGAAACCACTGTGTTGACAGCTGAAGATTTTGAAGATTTTCAAGGTTTGGAGTTTTTTGAATTGACAGAAGAATATATTGTTGAAGCAGAATTCATCAGAACTCCTGAAGAAAAACCATTTGAAATGCCTACAACCACAGAGCGCACCCCGGAATATGTGAAATATGCAGAATTGCATTTTGTTTTGGCTGGAGATTCTTTACAATTAAATGTTTATCAAGAAACCAGTTTTAAAGAAGATCCGAAGTTGAAAAACTACTTGTTTTTACCTTTTACAGATCCTACAAATGGAAAGGAAACTTATGGAGGAGGACGCTATTTAGACTTAAAAATTCCGGATACAAAACAGGTTATTATAGATTTTAATAAAGCTTATAATCCGTATTGTGCTTATAATCCTAAATATTCTTGTCCAATTCCACCTATAGAAAACGATTTGCCCATTCCGATTAAAGCTGGCGTAAAAAAGTTTAAACTCTAAAGCTGATTAAGCTGTAAGGATTTTTAGTTTTTTTGGCATCATTTTAATGTGAACTTTTTGTTGACAAACAAGACTTTCTCCATCAACTTGTAAAAGATTCAAATCCGGATGCTGAATAGAAATTTCTTTGATTTTTTGTGTGGAAACAAAACGACTTTTATTGATTTTTCCGGTAAAAGCTTTTAAAGCAAGTAGGGGAGTCCATAAAACAGGAATTTTCTTGATGTTGACTAAGTTGAAATACCCATCGGTTAAATCTGCTTGAGGAGCAATTTGAAAACCATATCCCAGTTGTGCCGCATTGGCAATGGTGAGCATAAAAGAATTGGATTGTTGAGGTTTTCCATCAATTTTATAATTCCATTTTTTTGTTTGATAAGTCCATATATTTTTGATGATAATTTGAAGATAAGAAAGTAATCCTCTGCGGGTATTATTTTTAAAATCTGAAGTAACAAGTGTATCAAAACCAACGCCGGCATTGCTGGCAAATAGATTTTCATTAGCCTGACCAATATCTATTTCTTGCACGTTTAATTTATTGATCAACTGAATGGCTTTACTTTCTTTTAAAGGGATTTTTAAACTTCTTGCCAATCCATTTCCGGAGCCTTTAGGAATAATTCCCATGATGACGTCTGTTCCATAAATTCCGTGGATTACATCATTTACAGAGCCATCGCCACCAACTGCAACAACAATATCAAACTTGTTTTCTGCTGCTTCAGTTGCCAGTTTTGTGGCATGTTTGGCATATTGAGTATAGATGATTTTATAAGAAAAAATATTGAGATTTAGGTGTTGCTCAATATCTTTGGTCAGTGTTTTTATACGATCTGTACCGGATAAAGGATTAACGATGAAGAGAATTTTTTTCATATAAATTTTTCAAAATACCGTTCCGTTTTTCAAAGATAGTTGGTTTCTTTTAAAATGTAAAGATGATATTTTGAATTATAACTATAAAATATTTTAAAGCAAAACCACGAGTTTAAAACTTTCTCGTGGTTGGTTAATAAAGCTTATAAAAATACTTTATAATTGAGTTGAGCTGTCTTCTTCGTTTTGTTTTTCTATTTCTTCTTTGCTTTTTCCGGTCATCACAAAACCGATAACAATAGCAGCTAAAACAATACAAACTACGGCAAAAATGATGATGAGTGTGGTGCCCATACCCCAATTGACTAAAGGAAAAAAGGAATGTGTCATAGTATAATTTTTTAGAATTTATAATTTTAATGATGGTGTTCTATATCAGCTTGATTGGTGATAGGTTTTGGAGATATATGATGAATTCCCAAACCTAAGCCTCTTAAAATAAAAAGAATTCCGATGATTACAACAAATACCGGAATGGCTTTTTGTATTTTTTGTCGAATTTGTGTGTTTAAGAAATTCCCCAAATAAATAGCAGTGGTCATCAAAGGAATTGTTCCTGCTCCAAAAGCAATCATATACAGCATTCCTTGTGTTAAACTTCCTGCTGCAATGGCACCAAAAATTGCCATATAAACTAAACCACAAGGTAAAAATCCGTTGAGAAAACCAATGGTAAAAAATGTATCTGCTGTTCTTTTTTTCAGTTGAACGCCTAAAGCTGTTTTCACTTTAGAAATCAGTTTATAAAGTGGTTTTGAGAAATTATATTTATTAAAAGTTTTCTGTGGAATTAAAATCACTAAAATCATTAAAACGCCAATGGCAATAGAGATTTGTTGTTGAAATCCGAACAGGTTTAAACTTTTTCCGATCAATCCGAAAATCAAACCTAAAACAGCATAAGCCATTATTCTGGCAGCGTGATAAATAAATATTTGAGTTATTTTTACAAAGTTGTTTTTACGATTTACAGGCAATAAAAATGCGATGGGACCACACATTCCCACGCAGTGTAAACTACCTAATAATCCTAATATAAAAGCTGTTGCTAACATTGATTTCTATTAAGTAAAGAACAGCCCGAGAGGAAAGGAAAACTCAAAATTAAAACCTCACCTAAAGGGCCATTCCTTAAAATCTTGTTCTTGATTTATAAAAATATTCTTCTCCTTCATACTCCCAAAAAACGATGATATCCCATCTTCCTTCCACTAATTTATCATTGGAAATCAAATAGTTGTTTTCAGCAAGCATTAAATCTTCTTCAAAATCCAACTTCTTGTTAGAAGGACGGTAAAGAGATATTTTTCCGGTTATTTTTTCAGGATTAAATTCTTCTGGAAAAGTCAATACAAAACCTTCTTCAGTTTTTTTGCTTTTTAGATTAACCCTTAAATTATTAGCATTGGTTTCTCCATCTATTTGTTTTTGGAAAATCATTTCTTTTTCATAATAATTTTCCGTTACCAATTCATTGTCATATTTATCTTGAACACTAATTCTGATTACGAATTGTAAAATAAAAATGATGAAAATCACCAACCATATCGCTAATCCTGTACCCCAATTTATTTTCATAATTTATTTTTTATCTATCTAAAATTTCTTGGTCCCATAAAAATTGCTTTTTGGGTGTCTATTCTTTGATCTCCGCTATATACATCGATCAAAATCTTGGTTTTATCTCCATCTAAAGCAGCTTCGTTGATTTCAACAAAGATGGTTCCCTCTATATAATCTTGAGCAGGAACTTTCATGATTCCTGTTTTTACGCGTTTTACTTCTCCTTTTGGAGAATTTAATTTAAAGCTGATGTCTTCAAATTCCTTATTGGTTTTATTCAATAATTTAAAAGTGAAAACATTGCTGATGGTGTGCTCGTCTGTACGTTCATAAAGTTGTCCGGGTAATCTTAAGATGTTGGCTTGCACATCACTTCTTAAGAATAAAGTTCCTACTAAAAATCCAATCAGGATAAAAAGTACAGCAGAATATCCTTTGAGTCTTGTGGTGAATTTGAATTTTTTCTTTTTCTCAATATTTTCTTCACTGGCATATCTGATTAATCCTTTAGGTAAATCTACTGCAGCCATCATGGCATCGCAAGCATCAATACAAGCAGTACAGTTGATGCATTCTAATTGTGTTCCGTTTCTGATGTCGATTCCGGTCGGACAAACTTGAACACATTGCGAGCAATCAATACAATCTCCGATACCTAAAGCTTCTCGATCTTGATTTTTTCTGAATCTTGCTCTTCCTTTTTCTCTTTCTCCACGTTTGTGGTCATAAGCTACAACAATAGATTTGTTGTCTAAAAGAACACTTTGCAATCTTCCGTAAGGACAAGCAATAACACAAACTTGTTCTCTAAACCAAGCAAAAACAAAGTAGAAAACTCCGGTGAAAATTAATAAAGAACTGAAAGTTGCCAAGTTTTCTTGCGGACCTTCAGAAATATATCTCAACACCGTATCACTACCGATTAAATAAGCTAAAAACACATTGGCGATGATAAAAGAGATCAAGAAAAAGATGAGCCATTTAGATCCTTTTTTTCTGATTTTTTCGGCATCCCATTTTTGTTTATCCAAACGCATTTGTTTACCGCGGTCTCCTTCAATCCAATATTCAATTCTTCTGAAAACCATTTCCATAAAGATGGTTTGCGGGCAAATCCATCCACAGAATATTCTTCCAAAAGCAGCGGTAAAAAAGACGATAAATACTACTCCGATAATCATAATAATTACGAAGATGTAAAAGTCTTGTGGCCAGAAAGGCGCTCCAAATATATTGAAACGTCTTTCTAAAATATTAAACATCAAAAATTGTTGGCCGTTTATTTTGATGAATGGAGCGACAAGTAAAAAAGTAAGTAAAAAATAGCTTACAATTTTACGAGCGTTATAAAGTTTTCCGGAGGGTTTTCTGGGATAAACCCACTCTCGTTTTCCTTCTGCGCTGACAGTAGAAATACTGTCTCTAAATCTTTCATTTTCCGGAGTGTCCATAATGTTGAGTTTTTTGTTTTTTTAAAAAAAAGGTTAATGAATTAATTCATCTCCACCATCCCATTTATCTCCTTGTGGTTCTTTAGGGTCTGCGGGTTCTGTTCCTTGCAGAGAAATTACATAACTGGCAACTTGTGCAATTTCATTAGGTTTTAATTCATCTTTCCAAGGCACCATTCCTTTTCCTGATCTTCCTCCTTCGCTGATCGTGTGGTAAACATTTTTTATTCCACCTCCTAAAATCCAATATTCATCGGTAAGGTTTGGTCCAATTCCACCACCACCATCAGCGGCGTGACAAGCCAAACAGCTTTGATCGTAAATAGCTTTTCCGGCTTTTAAATCTGCCGGGTCTTCTAATAATTCTACACTGCTTGCATCGACTAAATCTTTGTTTTCTGCTTTAAATTTTGCAATAGCAATTTCTGCTGCGGCTACTTCGCTTTCATATTCATCATATTGATTTGGACCGCCCATAATTTCATAATAAACCAAATACCAACCGGCAAAAACGATAGTTGCATAAAATAAATACTTCCACCAAGGCGGGAGGTTATTGTCCAGCTCACGAATTCCGTCATATTCGTGGTCTAACAAAATTTCCTCTTCTTTGGCCATAGGTTTGGTGTCAACCAAAGCAGCGTATTTGCGTTTTATCCAAGCGAATTGTTTTTCTTTTCTCTTGGCTTCAGCAAGATGATAACTTTCTTTTTGTTTTTCATCTAAAGTTTCATATAGAATTCTGTGTAAAGCTGCCACAGCCATTTCTGCAGCAACAACAAACAGGATAAAAACACCTAAAATCAACCAAAGGACAGGATATTTTCCATAAGCCCATTCCTCTCCGGAATCGACTGAGAATTGTAGGATGAAAAAACCCAATATAGAAAGTCCAATGGCTCTTAATAAGGATGCGGTCGTTTTCATAGGTATATTATTTTGTGCTTTATAATAATCACTTGGTGATTAATAATTAACTATAAATTTATATTTAGAAATTAATCTTATCGTTATGATGATCATTTTCTAAAGGAATATGACTGATTTCTTCTATTTCTTCTTTTTTTCTGGTGAATACATAAATGAATAATCCCACAAAAAAAGAGAAGAAAATCAACAACGAAATGATGGGAAATATTTGAACATCGTGGATGTTTTCTAAATTTCCTTTAATGAATTTTAACATAGTTTATTCGTTTTTAGCTTGTTCGTCTTTTACCTTAATATCTGTTCCTAATCTTTGTAAATAAGCAATCATTGCGGTGATTTCTCTGTTTTTCATAGGAACAAACCTCATGCCGTTGTCTTCGGCATATTTTTTATCTGCTTCATAAGATCTTCTGAAATCAGGATCTTCATGTAAGTTCTCTTCAATTTGAGAAGCTTGTTCATCCATCCATTCATAAGCGTTTTCTATTTCCTCTTCTGTGTAAGGTACGCCCAATCCGGCTAAAACATTCATCTTCTTTTGGGTGTGTTTGGTGTTTAATTCTGCCACCGTCAACCATTTATAAGAAGGCATGATGGAACCTGAAGAAGTACTTTGCGGATCATACATGTGGTTGAAATGCCAGTTGTCTGAATATTTCCCGCCGATTCTGTGTAAATCCGGACCAGTTCTTTTACTTCCCCATAAGAAAGGATGGTCGTAAACAAACTCTCCTGATTTAGAATATTCTCCATAACGTTCCACTTCACTTCTGAAAGGTCTAATACTTTGTGAGTGACAGTTTACACAACCTTCACGGATGTATAAATCACGTCCTTCCAACTCTAATGGAGTATAAGGTTTTACGGTTGAAATTACCGGAACATACTCATCTACAATTAAAGATGGAATAATTTGTACCATTCCTCCAATTAAAATTGCAATTGTAGTATAGATGGTAAATTTCACCGGACGACGCTCCAACCAAGAGTGCCAACCTTCGCTTTTAGTTCTTTGTGTAGTAACTTTTGTCAACGCCGGTGCTTCTGCCAATTCATCTTCAACAGGAACTCCGGATTTAATAGTTTTTACAACGTTATATAATAAGATAAATGCTCCTGTAATATAAAGTGTTCCTCCAATAGCACGCATCATATACATCGGCATAATTTGCGTAACGGTTTCTAAGAAGTTTCCATACGTAAGAGAACCATCCGGGTCAAACTGCTTCCACATAGAAGCTTGTGTAAATCCGGCTACATAAAGCGGAACTGTGTAAAGTACAATTCCTAAGGTTCCTACCCAGAAATGTGCGTTAGCAAGTTTTGTAGAATATAATTTTGTTTTAAACATTCTTGGAATCATCCAATAAATCACTCCAAAAGCCATAAATCCGTTCCAAGCCAAAGCTCCTACGTGAACGTGTGCTACAATCCAATCGGTGTAGTGTGCAATAGCGTTTACGTTTTTTAAAGAAAGCATGGGTCCTTCAAAAGTAGCCATTCCATATCCGGTAATTGCTACTACTAAGAATTTCAAAACAGGATCAGTTCTTACTTTATCCCAAGCACCACGCAAGGTTAATAATCCGTTGATCATTCCTCCCCAAGATGGAGCTAAAAGCATTACAGAGAAAGCAACTCCTAAGTTTTGCGCCCATTCCGGAAGAGAACTATACAATAAGTGGTGAGGACCAGCCCAGATATAGATGAAAATCAAAGACCAGAAGTGAATAATTGATAATCTATAAGAATAAATAGGTCGGTTTGCTGCTTTAGGAATGTAGTAATACATCAGTCCTAAGAAAGGTGTGGTCAAGAAAAACGCCACCGCGTTATGCCCGTACCACCATTGCACCAAGGCATCTTGCACTCCGGCATAAATAGAATAGCTCTTAAAGAAATAAACCGGAACTTCTAAGTTGTTGACAATATGCAGAACAGCAACGGTAACAAAAGTAGCTACATAAAACCAGATAGCTACATAAATATGACGTTGTCTTCTTTTGACCATTGTCATAATTAAGTTTAATCCAAAAGCTACCCATACAATTGCAATGGCAATATCAATCGGCCACTCTAATTCTGCGTATTCTTTAGTTGAGGTATATCCCATCGGAAGAGTGATGGCTGCAGCAACAATAATTGCCTGCCAACCCCAGAAATTGAGTTTACTTAAAAAATCACTCCACATTCTGGTTTTTAACAACCGCTGAGAGGAGTAATAAACTCCTGCAAAAATGGTGTTTCCTACGAAAGCAAAAATAGCTGCGTTGGTGTGCAATGGTCTTAAACGACCAAAACTCAACCACGAGATATTTTCTGTCATATTAGGAAAAATGAATAAAAGGGCAAGATATAAGCCAACCGCCATGGCGACAATTCCCCAAAAGATAGTTGCATAAATAAAGTTCTTAACTATCTTATTGTCATAATAAAACTGTTCTGTTTTCATGTTCATTAGGAATAATTATTCTGATTTATTTTTGGTTTTTTCTGATTCTTGAGAAGAAGAGGGTTCTTCTTTAACTAATTCGTCTTCAAACAACATTCTAACTGATGGTGTATAGGTGTCATCAAACTGTCCTTTTTTTACCGAAATGATAAATGCGACAAAAAAAATCAGTGCAACACCTAAACTGAGGCTTAAAAGCACGTAAATTATAGACATAGTTTGAGTTTTGAGGCAAAGCTAAGCGGAGAAGTTCTTTGAAAAAATGACAAATATCAGTATTTGTTATTTAAAAAGATTCTAATTAATATCGCTTGGCTTTTCATGATTTAAAATTATTTTTTATTTCGTATTTGAAAATGTTTTTTTGCTTTTTAGCTGAATTGATAAAGTAGTGTAAACCACAATACTAATCGAGCTTAAGGGCATTAAAATAGCAGCAACAACAGGTCTGAGATGTCCGGTTACAGCAAATCCTAATCCGATGATGTTATACAATAAAGAAAGCAGGAAAGCCCATTTGATGACTTGAATGGATTTTTTTGAAAAGTTTAAAAACGAAGGAATTTGATAAAATTCTTTCGCATCTAAAATACCATCACAAGCGGGAGTGAAAACGTTGGTGTTTTCTGAAACTACCAAACCGACATCACTTTGTTTTAAAGCTCCGGCATCGTTTAAACCATCGCCGATCATCATGACATTTTTTCCTTTTTCTTGTAAATTTTTAATGAAATTTAATTTATCATCCGGTTTTTGATTAAAATGTAATGCTGTGTTTTTGGGCAGCATTTTTGTCAAAACTTCTTTCTCTCCTTCATTATCTCCGGAAAGCACAATGAGTTTTTTACGATTCGATAAATCTTCAAAAACTTCAGAAATTCCGGGTCTGTATTCACTTTGGAAAACATAACAACCTTTGTATTTATCATTAAAACTGATATGAACAGAAGTCTTATTTTGAAAATTATCTTGTGTTTTAGTAGAATTATTTTCAATGGATTTCCCGGAATTTACAAAGCTGAAAGAACCAACTTTTATGGTGTTTCCTTGATAAGAAGCAGTCATTCCTTTGCCGACTTTTTCTTCAAAATCATCTAAAAAGCGAATGCTGTTATGCTGATGCAAAATTTTATAGAGTGCTCTGCTCAAAGGATGATTTGAAGCGCGTAAAGTTCCTGTTAATAAATTTTGTTCAGCTTGATTGAGTTCAATTCCTTCGTATTCAACTTTATTTTTTTGACTGGTGGTTAAAGTTCCGGTTTTGTCAAAAACTACGGTGTCAACTTGTGCCATTTTTTCAATTACGGTAGCTTCTTTCAAATAAAGTTTTTTTCTTCCAAAAATCCGTAAAGTATTTCCTAAAGTAAAAGGTGCTGCCAAAGCAATTGCACAAGGGCAGGCCACAATTAAAATGGCAGTAAATACAAAAAATGCTTTTGAAGGATCTAACCACAACCAAATCAGAGTGGAAATCAAAGAAATGGAAAGAATTCCTATGGTAAAGTTTTTACTGATTTTATTGGTTAAATTCTGAAATAAGCTTTCTCTTTTATCATGAAAAACATCATTGCTCCACAGTTGAGTTAAATAGCTTGAAGCCACCGGTTTTAAAACTTCTATTTCAATAATTCCGGCTTGTTGTTTTCCTCCGGCATAAAGACTATCTCCACTGGTTTTAGGAATAGGTTCAGCTTCTCCGGTTACAAAACTATAATCAATAAGCGCATTTCCTTTCAGTAGAATAGCATCAACAGGAATAATCTCATTGTTTTTAATCAATAAACGATCTCCTTTTTCTACTTTGTTGACTTCTATTTGTTCTTCTGTGATTTCTCCGGATTTATTTTTAGTAATTCGGGTGACCCCCAAAGGAAAATAAGATTTATAATCTCTCTCAAAAGATAAATAAGAATAGGTTTTTTGCTGAAAGAATTTTCCTAATAATAAAAAGAAAACCAATCCGGCTAAGCTGTCAAAATATCCGGTTCCGAAATCGAAAATAATATCTACCGTACTGCGTATAAAAAGTGCAGCAATCCCTAAAGCCAATGGAATATCAATATTTAAAATTCCTGATTTTATTCCTTTATAAGCAGAGGTGAAATATCCTCTTCCGGAATAAAAAACTACAGGAAGAGAAAATCCAAACATAATCCACCGGAAAAAAGGTTTGAATTGATCTAAAGAAAAATCTACCGTAGAAAAGTATTCAGGAAGTGAAAGAAACATAATATTTCCAAAAGCAAATCCTGCAATAGTTACTTTATAGATTAAAGAATGATCTTTTCTTTTGTCCTCCTTATCGGCGTCTTCTAAAGAAATATAAGGTTCATATCCTATTTTTGATAATAATAAAACCAGATTTTTCAGCGAAAGCTCTTTTTGTTCAGCAGAAGATGTTGTGGTAAAAGTAATTCTTGCGGTTTTTTTAGGAAAATTTACCTGAGCAGATTTTATCGCCGGATTGATTTTATGCAAATTTTCTAAAATCCAAATACAGCTGCTGCAGTGAATAGAGGGAATAGAAAAAGAAATCACTGCGGTTTTTCCGTCGTTAAATTCCAATAATTTTTTGCTGATATCTTGATTGTCTAAAAAATCGAATTTTCCTTCTATTTCTTCCGGAGAAATTCCCGGATTTTTTTCTAAATCATAATAATATCCTAAGTCATTTTCATGTAAAATCTCATAAACAGTTTTACAGCCATGACAGCAAAAGATATTTTCTCCACTTTTGATTTCTTTATCGAGACAAGGGTCTCCACAATGAAAACAAGTAGTCATATAAGTTGAGTTTGAGTTTTGGGATGCAAATTTCAACTAAAACTTGTTTATAAAAAATGATATATATCAGCTTATAATTTTTATAAGATTTTGTTTTGTAGCTGATTATAAAACCCGGTTCTTAAAAAAGAATATATTTGCCAAATTAGATGAAAAACAACAGAAAACCATGAATAATTCTCCAAAAGAAGCTTTAATCGTTTTTATGAATTCCAGTTTTTATAAAACTTCTTTGTCTATTACAAAATTTGCTGTTTTAGCAATTTTAGGCGGAGCTTTTATTGCTTTAGGCGGATTATTATCTGTGATGGTTGCCGGAGGAATGTCAGGAATTGGAGCAGAAAATCCGGGATTGATAAAGTTTATTTCCGGGGCGACTTTTCCGGTGGGATTAATTATTGTTGCGCTCACCAAAACAGATTTGTTCACCAGTGATTGTGCAGCTTTTACCATTCCGTTGTGGGAGAAAAAAATGAAGTTTTTTACTTTTTTGAAATATCTTTTTCTTTCTTATATTTTTAATTTTATAGGCGTACAATTTGTTGCTTATTTTTTGTCTGCTCATTTGGGGTATTTTAATGTAGAACCTTGGCAATCTTATTTACACATTTTATCTACAGCAAAAGTTAATCAAAGTTGGGAAATGATTTTCCTTAAAGGAATTGGTGCAAATTGGCTGGTTTGTTTAGCGATTTTTTTAGCTTTTATTGCAAAAGATACTGTTGGAAAAGTTATTGTAATCTGGATTCCGATTATGATGTTTGTAACTTTAGGATATGAACACTCCATCGCAAATATGTTTTTTATCCCTGCAGCTATTTATTCCGGAGCTCCCATCACTTGGGGAGAATTTATTTTTCGAAATCTGATTCCTGCAACTTTAGGAAATTTTGTGGGAGGAGGACTTTTGGTAGGAACTGCTTTTTGGTATTTATATCTGCATAAATCAGAGAAATTAGTATAAAAAAATCCTCAAAAATGAATTCTGAGGATTTTCAATAAAATTTATTCTTGATATCTATTTATCAAGTCCACCTTTTCTTTCCGGTTGAATTGGTTCCGGCCAATCTTGTGGTTTTCCGGTTTCTTCATCAATAGGTAAAGTGATTTTTTCTCTTGAAGTGGTTTCAGGATCTTCTGCAGCCATATAAGCTAAAACAGCAGTTAATAAAACATTGTTTTTTACATCATCCCAAACAATTTTGTCATAAGTATCTCTGTTGGTGTGCCAAGTATAATTCCAATAACTCCAGCTTAAAGCACTTAAGTTAAAAGCAGGTGCTCCCGCTCTTACAAAAGAAGCGTGATCTGTTCCGCCCATCGCAGGATTTCCGGGGAAATCTGTTTTAATATCGCTTACAGTGTCAGGAACAGCCGACAACCAACGAGAAAGATAATTATAAGAGTTTAAAAATCCTGATCCGCTGATGTTTTTTACTCTTCCTGTTCCGTTGTCTTGGTTAAAAACAACTTGAATATTATCTACAATTTCAGGATGATCTTCAACAAAAGCAGAAGAACCGTTTAAACCTTGCTCTTCACTTCCCCAATGTCCTACAAGAATTGTTCTTTTCGGGTTTGGATAATGTTTTTTCAAAACTCTCATTACTTCCATCATTAAGATTGTTCCGGTTCCGTTGTCTGTAGCTCCGGTTCCGCCATCCCAAGAATCAAAATGTGCAGAAAGCATAACATATTCCTCAGGTTTTTCAACACCTTCAATTTTTCCAATTGTATTAAAAGTAGGTGCTTCTCCTAAATCTTTTGCTTGTGCTACCACATGAAGTTTTGGAGTAGTTCCGTTTTCCACCATACGATAAAGCATGGTGTAATCTTCTAATTCTATGCTTACACTTAGAATTTTTTTAGTTTCTGCCCAGAAAATCTTCTCTGTTCCAAATCCGTTAGACCAATAGTTGGTTAAAATTCCTGCTGCTCCTGCATCTTCTAAAGCTTGAACTAATTTTGTCATTCCTCTTAATCCCGGGTTTTCTACTAATCCGGTTTTTCTTAAGTTTTCTGCCCAAGCTTTTTGTTGTTCTAAACGTTCTTTTTTCATTTTTTCAAAAGATTCCGGTGTTGCCCATTCTTCCCAATCGTGATCAGGTCTTCCGGTGGGTTGTTTCATGTCAATCATCACGAATTTTCCTTTCACATTAGACAACCATTTTTTGAAAGAAGCTTCATCTTTAATATCTTCAGGCAAGATGATTACATCAGCTTTTACACCTTTTTTTGAAGTTCCCGGATTCCAAGCTAATTGTGTTCCGGCTAAGGATTTTACCCAAGGAGAAATCATATCTATATGTGTAATTCCTCTTTCCCAAGCTCTCCATTTTCCATATTCATGGTTTTCAGCTTTAATTCCGTAACTGTCATATTTTTTAATCGCCCAATCGTGCGCTTCTTGCATTTTTGGGGTTCCCACTAATCTTGGGCCGATTAAATCAAGTAATTCATGAGCAGTTTGTTTAAGGTGTTTTTCAGAGTTTTGTTCTACTTCTTCTGAAATGTTTTGAATGATTTGCTTTTGATCCTGTGCGAAAACAGAAAAAGAAAAAGAAATCAATAATAAAAACAAGAAGGATTTTCTCATAGTAAAAGTGCTTTTTTTGTTAGGTGAATTTTGAATTCCCCAAATATAGAGAAAAAGAATACTAAAAAGAAACAGTTTTTAAGTAGGAAGAATTTTTATTTTTCTCCAATTAAATCAAAATCTAAATTTCTTTTTACTAAATCTGTGTTTTTTACTTTTACATATACTTCATCTCCTAATTGATATTTTTTTCCGGTATGTCTGCCGATGATGGCATATTCTTTTTCTATATAATCAAAATGATCTTCTTTAATATCTCTTAATCTGACCATTCCTTCACATTTGTTTTCTATGATTTCTACGAAAATTCCAAAATCAGTTACGCCGGAAATAACACCTAAAAAAGTTTCATTTTTATATTGTTGCATGAATTTCACCTGCATATATTTTACAGAATCTCTTTCTGCATCAATAGCAAATCTTTCTGTTTCACTACAATGTTTGCATTTTTCTTCAAATTTTTCTTGAGGTGCGGAAGGATTTCCTGCTAAATAATGCGTCAATAAACGATGGGCCATAATATCAGAATAACGACGAATAGGAGAGGTGAAATGAGAATAATCATCAAAAGCCAAACCGTAATGTCCAATATTTACAGTGCTGTAATAAGCTTTGCTCATCGAGCGAATTGTCAAAGTGCTAATCAGGTTTTCTTCTTTTGTTCCGGAGGATTTTTTTAATAATCCGTTTAAAGATTTAATAGTTGATTTTCTGTCTTTTAAATTCAAATCATATCCGAATTGCCCTACAAAAGTTCTTAAAGAAGCTAATTTTTCATCATCAGGTTTGTCGTGACATCTGTAAATAAAAGTTTTTTTCTTTTCTTTTTTATTGATGAATTCTGCTACTTTTCTGTTGGTCAATAACATAAATTCCTCAATTAAATGATTGGCTTCTTTTTGTGTTTGAAAATATATTCCCGTGGGTTCATTTTCTTGATTCAAATGAAATTTCACTTCTGTGGTGTCAAAACTTATTGCTCCGTGTTGCATTCTGTTTGAACGTAAAATTTTAGCTAAATCATTCATTTTCAAGATTGCTTCAGCAATTTTTTGAGGCGCTTCATAAGCTTTTCCTGACATTGCAATTTCTTGAGGAATTTGATTTTCTTGGGTTTCTATAATATGCTGTGCTTCTGCATAACTAAAACGAGCATCACTTCTGATAGCGGTTTTTCCAAACCATTGGTTGACAATTTTTGCTTTTTCATCTATTTCAAAAATAGCAGAAAAAGTATATTTGTCTTCCTCTGGTCTGAGCGAACATGCCATATTAGACAAAGCTTCAGGAAGCATGGGAATGGTTCTGTCTACCAAATAAATAGAGTTTCCGCGTTCAAAAGCTTCTTCATCTAAGATACTGTCCGGTTTTACATAATGAGAAACATCAGCAATATGAATTCCGATTTCATAATTTCCATTTTCCAGTTTTTTAAAACTCAAAGCATCATCAAAATCTTTTGCATCGTGTGGATCAATAGTAAAGGTTAATTCTTTTCTGAAATCTTTTCTTTTTTTGATTTCACTTTCTCGAATTGAAGTATCTAAATTATTGACATAATCTTCTACTTCTCTTGAAAAATCACTATTTGATAATCCGCTGGAAGCCAAAATAGCTTGCATTTCCGTTTCATGTTTTCCGGGTTCTCCTAATACTTTGGTGATTTTTCCTTCAGGAGAATCTGCTTTTACCGGCCATTTTTCTATTTCTACTTGAACAACTTCTCCATCTTTTGCTCGTTTTACTTTATTGCGCGGAATAAATATATCTGTGTACATTTTTGGATTGTTCATTTCTACAAATCCAAAAGTGGGTTGAAGTCTTAGAATTCCTACAAAAACAGTGGTTCTTCTGTGGAGGATCTTTACGATTTCTCCTTCTATTTTTTTCTTTTTGGAATCTCCGAAAATAAATACTTCAACACGATCTCCGTGTAAAGCATGATTTAGTTTTTTATGTGGAATAAAAATATCTTTTTCTAATTCTTCCACAATAACATATCCCACTCCTGTGGTGGTCATATCTAAAACTCCTTCTACATATTCCGGGTTGTCTGCAATTTGATATTTTCCGCGACCTACAGGATCAATTTTGCTTTTGTCCACAAGTTTTGAAATGTTTTTTAAAACCTGATTTCTCGCACTGGGGTCGTTGGCGCCAATTTTGGCTGAGATTTGTTTATAATTTAAAGGCTTATCATGATTTTTACGAAGTACAGAAAGTATTCGGCTGGAAAAGTTTTCTTTTTTTCTTGAAGATTTACCTCGTTTTGATTTATTTTTTCTTGCCATAGAGTTTTTTGTTAATATAAAGAAGTTTATTGACTTTTCAACTTTAGTTTTGATTTATGAAATTGTTGAAAAATACTAAGGTGTAAAGTTTTGCTTTTAGTTTTTAAGCAAAAAAAGGAGAAGAATACACAGCAAATGTAAGAAAAAATTAAAAGGCAAAAGGAATCTTACTCAAAAAGTAACAAAAATTTAATTTTAATCGTGTAAAATTAAAAAAGGAGTGTTTAAACGATAAGGAATATCTTCTGATTTAGGCTGAAATAAAAGTCGATGAACGTAATTGACATTTCTGCCCACAATCACGATCATATTAATATCTACTTTATCGATATAGGTTTGTAATTTTTTTTCAATTTTATGATTGGGAATAGAATAAAGAGAATAGTTGATTTTCTTGATCAAATCGGTTAAAAAACTTTTAGAATTTTCTTGGATGTTGGTCAAGCTTTGGTTTTTATTTTGAATTTGAAGAATATGTAATTTTGCTTTCTTTAAAAATAAAGTTTCATATAAGTTGATGTACATTTTATTTTTATCCCAATGATTGTAATCTGTAGGTAAAGCAATGTTTTTAAAGTTTTTGTAAATCGCTTTTTTGGGCACTACAATAGTGGGGCATTTTACTTTAGAAATTATTTCATAAGAAACACTGCCAATGTTTTTGCATTTTCTTTCTGAAGCTCCACGTGTTCCGATAACAATATAATCGATTTCATTTTCTTTTACACAGTTTCTAATTGCTTTTACCAAAGATTTATCAGAAATCAACGGAATAAAATTATGCAACGGATTTGTAGATTTTTTTTTACAAAAATCAATTTCTTTTTGAAGGGATTTTTGGGTTTCAGATAAAGTTTTTGGACTTAAAGTTAAAGTGAAATTTTCTTGTCCTTCTAAATTATTATTTTCAAAATGTTCTATATGAAGAATATAAAAATTAACTGCTGTTTCCGGAAAATAGGCTAAAGCATAGCGAAGAGCATTTCTTGCATTTTGTGAAAAATCAGTAGGAATTAAAATGTTTTTCATAGCTAAAATGAAAATATGGCCAAAAATGGCTTGAATGTTTCTCATGAAAAATGATATAAATCAATTTTCAGATGATTTTTTAATATTTATCTTCAAAAAAACATTCAATTCCAGAAATTAATTCATTTGCTGCAAAGCTTCTAAGTTTAAAATGCGAATAGTTCTGCCTTCTATGGCGATTAATTCTTTTTTTCTGAAATCCGATAAAGTTCTGATTAAACTTTCCGGAGCAATTCCTGCATTAGCTGCTAAATCATTTCTGGAAATACGAATAGCCATTTCCGGATTTTTATCCATCAATTCTGCAAATCTAATAATAGTGGAAGCAGTTTTTTTGCGCACAGAACTGTACGCCATTCGCATGAGTTGCTTTTTTACTTCAGATAAATTATCGGTTAATAAATTCATCAATTCCAAAGAAACTTTTTGATTTTCTTGAAGAATATCTTTTAAGTATTCTTTGGAAATTCCCACCACTTCTGTTTTTTCTAAAGCTGTGGCAGATTCATTAAAAGGAATACTTTTGTCAAAAGAAGTAAACCCTAAGAAATCTTCGGGTTTATATAATCCGGTGATTAATTCTTTTCCGTTTATATCTATAATATGTGTTTTTACCAAACCTTTTAAAATCAAAAAAAGCTGGTTGGAGCGTTCTCCTTTTTCATAGATATTTTCGTTTTTCTTAAAGTTTTTTACTTTTCCTTCAGCATAGAAAAAGTTTTTTAATTGCTCAATATCTTTAAGGTTTTCTTCCTCTTCTTGATTTAAAGCAGGTTTATTTTGATTCAATAGAATTTGAGATTTTTCGAGTCTGCCTTCAATAGAATTTAATAAATCTTCTTCGTCAAAAGGCTTAGTCAGGTAGTCATCAGCTCCCATATCCATACCTTTTCTGATTTCTTTGTGTTTGGTTTTGGCAGATAAGAAAATAAAAGGAATATGTTTTGTGCTTTCATTTGCAGTTAAAGCTTCTAAAACACCATATCCATCGGTTTCCGGCATCATAATATCACAAATAATTAAATCCGGAATATGATTTTTTGCTTTTTCTATTCCTAAAGCTCCATTTGAAGCCGTGAGCACTTTATAATCTGATAATTCTAAAAGTTCGGCGGTGTTGGACCTTAAAATTTCGTCATCTTCTATAATCAGAATTGTTTTCATTGGGCAATTTTATTTTTATGATAAGGAATACTGATGGTAAAAATACTTCCTTTATTTTCTATACTTTTAAAATTAATACTACTGTTTAAATTTTCCAAATGTCCTTTTACGATGTTTAAACCTATTCCTGTTCCTTGTTGATGGATTACACTTTCTGAACGAAAATAAGGATTGAAAATAAACTTTTGATCTTTTTCTGAAATTCCAATTCCTTCATCAGAAACACTGATGTTTAAATTATCGTTTTCAATATTAACATCAACATCAATAATAGAATCTTCCGGAGAATATTTTATTGCATTATTGATAAGATTGGTCAAAGATAATTCTAAAATATTTTCATCATAATGCACCACAATTTCATTAATGTTGTCAGGATAATTGATGATTTGTCCTTTTTTAGACAACATATTGGCGTCATAAACTACATTGTTGACAACACGACTCAAAGGAAAATATTCTAAATTATAAGTGTTGTTGTCAGATTTAATGCGTTCTATAGATAAAAAATCATTTAAAATATTATTGAGAGATCTTACTTTTAGTTTAATGTTTTCTAAATGTTTTTCCCTTTTCACCTGATGTTCTGCAGCAGTATATTTTTTTGTCAATGTGGCAGAGCTTAAAATTACGCTTAAAGGAGTTTTGAATTCATGAGAAACTAAAGACAAGAATTTTGTTTTCAGTTCATTGAGTTCTCTTTCTTTGTCTAAAGCAACTTTCATTTTTGATTCTGCTTTTTTACGTTTTTTTATTTCCTCTTTTAAATTGGAAATAACTTGACGAAGTTCTGTTGTGCGTTCATCTACCAGTTTTCCAAGCTTATGGTTTAAACGTAAAATTTCCTCTTCTTGTTTTTTTCTAATGCTGTTATCGTTGATGAAAATCATTAAAAACTGATCTCCTTCCAGCTGAAAAGGATTTAAACTGATTTCTACCGGAAAAGTTTTTCCATCTTTTTTTAAAGCTTTTAAATCTTCATCAGGTTTGAGTTTGGTAAGTTTTTCTTTGGCAAAATATTTATCAAACTCAGAAACAGCAGTAAATTTATGATGTTTAGGAATTAAAAGATTTAAGCTTTCGCCGATTAATTCTTCTTCTTTATATCCAAACATATAATGAGCTGCTTGATTTGAAGCAGTAATCTTAAGTTCTTTGTTAGCAATTACTATACCTTCTGAAATCGTTTGACATAGGATTTCAAAAATATTGGTTTGGTTGGTATTGAAATTTTTCATCTGACCAAAAATAATAATTTCAGAGGATTTATTTTTAATATTTATTCCTATTTGAAAAGCTTAAAATAATAAAAAAGATCATTACACAATCAGAATAAAATAAATTAATTCAAAAAAAAGATAAACTTATTTTGAAATCTAAGAAGCAGAAACTTTTAGTAAATTAGCACCAAATATTTTTTCTGATGAATACAATACTTTTTGATGGCCCGGAGCGTAAAAATCTACTGCCTTTTACCTATACAAAACCGGTAGCAGAATTAAGAATAGGAATTTTAACGCTGAGAGAAAAATGGGAAAAAGTGCTGAATTGTAAAACTTCTACAAAAACAGAAAAATATTTAGCAGATAAATGGAAGCTGAAAACCGAAAAGGAAAACCTTTATCTCAATCCTGCTTTTTTACCGGATGAAAGTTTAATAAAACAGATAAAATCTTTAAAAACGGAAGAAAAATTAGTTTGGAATAAAGCTATTGTTGCTTTTGTAGCAAGAGGTAAAAACTTTGATTATGTTGATTTTAAAAATGTTGAGGTAAAGAAAGAACCTTTACACATCACTTCTTCTTATGATTTGTTTTCTAAAAATGAAGAAGCTATAACAAGAGATTTTAAGTTGATAACAACCGGAAGAAAATCAGCTGAAATCCCTGATTCTGTATTTGTGAAAAACAAAGAAAACATTTTTATAGAAGAAGGTGCAAAACTGACAAACTGTAGTTTGAACGCAGAAAACGGATTTATTTACATCGGAAAAAATGCTGAAGTAATGGAAGGAGTTTTTGTGCGCGGTTCTTTGGCTTTATGCAATAATTCTTATCTCAATATGGGGGCTAAAATTTATGGCGCAACCACCATCGGACCATACAGTAAAGTAGGAGGAGAGGTAAATAATTCTGTTGTTATTGGATATTCCAACAAAGGACATGAAGGTTTTTTAGGAAATTCAGTTTTAGGAGAATGGTGTAATATCGGAGCAGATTCTAATACTTCAAATCTTAAAAACAATTATGCCGAAGTCAGAATCTGGGATTATGAAACAGAAAGATTTGCTCCTACAGGATTGCAATTTTGCGGATTGATGTTTGGAGATCATTCCAAATGTGGAATAAACACTATGTTTAATACCGGAACTGTGGTTGGAGTGAGTGCAAATATATTTGGAGCAGGTTTTCCAAGAAATTTTATTCCGAGTTTTACTTGGGGAGGAAGCAGTAAAATGATCACTTACAGAATTAATAAGGTTTTTGAAGTAGCTGAAAAAGTAATGGAAAGAAGAGCAGTAAAACTTACTGAAAAAGATAAAGCCATACTTGAATATGTTTTTGAAGAAACGCAAAAATACAGAAGAGATTAGGAAATAAGAAAAGCTAAATCTTTGTTTTATAGCGTTTTTGCTTTAAAAAGCTATAGATTGTTTAAAATATTTCTACTTTAGTGCCCGTTTAAAAAAATGTGCTAAAGCAGTTAATTTAAGAAAATTATATGGGTATAAAAATACGACTGACTGTAATGAATTTCTTGCAATTTGCAGTCTGGGGAGCATATTTAACTTCTATGGGAACTTATTTGGGTTCCATTGGAATGGGATCTAAAATAGGATTGTTTTATGCAATGCAAGGAATAGTCTCCATTTTTATGCCGGCTATTTTAGGAATTGTTGCCGACCGATGGATTCCTGCTCAAAAATTATTAGGAATTTGTCATGGATTGGCAGCCCTTTTTTTGGGATTAGCAGGGTATTATGGAATGACCGCCGGAGCAGCAGCAGAATTTGGAACTTTATTTACTTTATATTCCATTAGTGTAGCTTTTTATATGCCGACTATCGCTTTATCAAATTCTACAGCTTATAGTGTTTTGGTGAATTATGGTTATGACACCATAAAAGATTTCCCTCCAATAAGAACCATAGGAACAGTAGGTTTTATTGTAGCCATGTTGGTCGTCAATTTCATGGGATTTCAAGAGGGGAATTTGATGATTAATTTTTCTAATATAGAAGGATTTGAAAGTTTTCAAAATGGATATGAACAGTTTTTTGTTTCTGCAATTTTAGGATTTATATTATTCTTTTATGCTTTTACTTTACCTGAGGTTCCGGTCAATCAAAAAGGAGAAAAGAAAACACTTTATGATGCTTTAGGGTTAAAAGCTTTTTCTCTGTTTAAAGAGAAAAAAATGGCAGTGTTTTTTATTTTTTCTATGTTGTTAGGGGTTTCTCTGCAAATCACCAATGGATATGCCAATCCTTTTGTGACAGATTTTAAGAATATTCCGGAATACGCCAGTTCTTGGGGAGCCAATAATGCCAATGCTTTGATTTCTTTATCTCAGATTTCAGAAACCCTTTGTATTTTGTTAATTCCTTTTGTTTTAAGAAGATATGGCATTAAAAAAGTAATGCTGATGTCAATGGTTGCTTGGGTTTTAAGATTCGGATTGTTTGGTGTTGGAAACCCAGGTGATGGTGTATGGATGTTTATTCTATCCATGATTGTTTATGGAGTTGCTTTTGATTTCTTTAATGTTTCAGGTTCTCTTTTTGTTGATTTGGAAACCGATAAAAAAATGCGTTCCAGTGCACAAGGAGTTTTTATGATGATGACTAATGGATTGGGCGCGACAATAGGAATGTTAGCCGCTGGAGCTGTGGTTAATTACTATGTGTTTCCTTTTGAAGATGATCCTGTGGCAAGAATGGAAGGTTGGAACACTTCTTGGTTTATTTTTGCAGCTTACTCTTTAATTGTAACTATTCTGTTTGCTATTCTTTTTAAATATAAACACAAGCCGATTAAGGAAGAAGAAATTCCTGCTTAAATTAATTATCTTTGTTTTTAAAAGAATAGAAATTTGAAAATTCCTCAAGGTAAAAAAATATATTTTTCAAGTGATAATCATTTGGGCGCACCAACTGCAGAAGAGAGTAAACCAAGAGAAGAAAAATTTGTACGTTGGCTGAATACCATAAAAAAAGATGCAGCAGCAGTTTTTCTTTTAGGAGATTTATTTGATTTTTGGTTTGAATATAAACATGCTGTTCCTAAAGGATTTGTAAGAGTTTTAGGAAAACTGGCAGAATTTACAGATGCAGGAATTCCAATCTATTTCTTTGTGGGAAATCACGATTTATGGATGCGTGATTATTTTGAAAAAGAATTAAATATTCCTGTTTATCACAAACCGCAGATCTTTACTTTTAATGATAAAAAGTTTTTTATCGGACATGGAGATGGCTTAGGGCCGAATGATAAAGGGTATAAACGCATGAAAAAAGTTTTTACCAATCCGGTAGCAAAATGGTTTTATCGTTGGCTGCATCCGGATTTGGGAATTCCATTAGGGCAGTACATGTCTGTGAGCAATAAAGCAATTTCAGGAGTGGAAGACGCTGAGTTTTTAGAAGAAAAAGAATGGTTAATTCAATATGCTCATCGGAAATTAGCATCTGAACACTATGATTATTTTGTTTTTGGACACCGACATCTTCCTATGATTATAAATCTTCAAGAAAATTCTACTTATTTTAATTTAGGAGATTGGATTGCTTATTATACGTATGGTGTTTTTGATGGAGAAAACTTTGAATTAAAGATTTTTGAAGAAGGAAAAATCGCTTTAGAAGAAATCATCAGAAGATAAAAAAATAGCTGCTTCAAAAATTAGAAACAGCTATTTTATGTTTTAAGAAAGTCTAAAAATTACTTTACTTCTTTTACCAAATAAATATAAACCGGGAAATGATCACTATATCCTCCGGTGAATTGTCCATCAGCATAAGATCTGTATGGATAGCCTTTCCAACGTCCGCTTTGATTAATTAAATAATTGGGATTGTAAATTCCGGCTTTATAATATCTATAAGAGCTGAAGTCACTTTTTAGAAGAGATTCCGTTACAATGATTTGATCAAACAAATCCCAAGAATCACGATAACCAATCGTTCCTAAACCTTTCTTCTTTAATAAGTTTTCTGTCGGATTATAAAGACCTTTAGGTTTTACTTGATTTTTTTCTCCTTCTGCTTTAAGAATGTTTTTTATACTTGAATTGTAAGGGCCGTCGTTCATGTCTCCCATAATAACCACTTTTGCATAAGGATCAACCTCTTGCAAAGAATCTACTATACGTTTGTTGACAGCTGCAGCTTTTTCTCTGTTCCCACGACTTTTTTTCTCTCCTCCGTATCGAGAAGGCCAGTGGTTTACCAAAAAGTGCATTTCATCTCCGTCTAATTTTCCGGTAACCAATAAAACATCTCTGGTGTAATATCTTTCATCCGGTTTATCCAAATTATAAATTACCACTTCATGAACAGAGGTAGAGGTGGGTTCAAAAATTTTCTTTTGATATAATAAAGCCACATCGATTCCTCTTGCGTCAGGAGAATCATAATGAACAATTCCGTAGTTTTTGTCTTTTAAGTGAGAATCGTTTACCAAATCTTCTAAAACAGTTCGATTTTCAATTTCAGCCACTCCAACAATTACAGGAGCATTTTGTGCTACATCTTCTCCGATTTCGGAAATGACTTTAGCCATGTTTTTGTTTTTCTTCCAATAAACTTCTCCTTGTATTTTTGGATCCAACTCCATAATCGGACTTTTTTCATCCATAGTGTTGGGATCATCAATAGTGTCAAACAAGTTTTCTAAGTTATAAAAAGCTACAGTATTGACTTTATATTCCTTCTTTCCTGTTGTGCTGTTTGGGTTGTTTTGATTGTGTTTGGGAGAACAAGCAAACAAAAAACCAATCATTAATAAAAGGCTAAAATTTCTCATTTTTAACAATTTCGATTTTTAAAAAAACGTTAACTTCATTCCTGCAAATTTAGGTTTTTAAAATAAAAAACGTACATTTGACCCAAGAAAAATGAGTTTTTCTCAATTTAATCAATTCTTAAAAAATGCTAAAATTAAAAATTGGATTATTCACTTTCTTTGGTTTTTTAATGCCTTTAACGCTTTTGGCACAAGAAACACAAATAAAAGGAAAAGTACAAAAGTCTATTGATCAAACTCCTTTGCCGGGTGTTCAAGTAAATATAGAAAGATCTTCTATGACTACAGAAACAAATGTATCAGGAGATTTTATTTTCCAAGGCAATAATCTTCCATTAGGAGAGCAAGTATTAATTCTAACCTTAGAAGGATATCAAAATAAGCGTTATCCTATTATCATTAAAGAAGGAGAAAGCTTGGATTTGGGAGAATTAGAGCTGGATGCTACACAAGATGAAGACTTAGGAATTGCACAAATCACACTTTCAGATGATCAATTGGATAGTGATATGAGTTCTGCTTCCAACGTTTCAGGATTATTATCTTCTTCAAAAGATACCTATTTCAGAGCTGCAGCTTATGACTTTAGCTCAACATTTTTCAGACCAAGAGGATTGGATAATGAATATGGAAAAGTGTTGATTAATGGAATAGAAATGAATAAAGCAACTACAGGTCGTCCTGAGTTTGCAAATTTTGGTGGATTAAATGATGTAAAAAGAAATGAAGTTTTCTATGAAGGTATGAGCGCAAACCCATATCAATTTGGAGGAATTGCCGGAACCACAAACAGTATTATGAGAGCTTCAAAATATTGGGAAGGAGGGAAAGTACAATATGCACAATCTAACAGAAGTTATAGAGGAAGCGTTAGCGGAACTTACAGCTCAGGATTATTGTCAAACGGATGGGCTTATACGGTCTTAGCTTCAAGACGCTTTGGGAATCACGGCTTTCAAGAAGGAACAATGTATGATGCCAATTCTTTTTTCGCTTCTGTAGAAAAAGTATTTAATGACAACCACAGCTTAAACTTCACCGGTTTTTATGCGCCAAATACCAGAGGTAAGTCCTCTGCAATGACAGAAGAGGTTAAAGATTTAAAAGGAATTCACTACAACCCGTATTGGGGAGATCAAGAAGGAGATACACGAAATTCAAGATTAAAAAGAGTAGAAGAACCTACTTTTATGTTGAATCACTACTGGAATATTTCTCCTAAAGTAGAATTAAACACCAACGTTGCTTATCAGTTTGGGAAAATCGGAAATACCAGGATTGACAACGGAGGAACACGTATAGAAGAAGGACCTGATGGACAAAAAGTTTATATCGGAGGAGCTAAAAATCCAGCACCGGATTATTACCAAAACTTACCGAGCTACTTTTTAAGATATGATGATTTAGATGCTTCTAATTTTCATAAAGCATACTTAGCTCAACAAGATTTCATCAATGACGGACAATTAAACTGGGCTTCACTTTATGAAGCAAACGAAATTGCCAAAAGAAGTGGAGGACATGCTACTTATATTCTTCAAGAAGAAAGAGAAGACAATAAAACCTTGACTGCAAACACTATTTTAAGTGCAGACTTAACAGAACACATCAAACTTAATGCAGCATTAAATTACAGAAAATTTGATAGTGAAAACTTTGCAAGAGTTGATGATCTTTTAGGAGGCTCAGGTTTTTTAGATGTTGATTTTTATGCAGATGAACCCAGCGAAGTCAGTGGTTTAGTAACAGATTTGGCACAAAGTGATTTAAATAATCCGGATAGAATTGTGCAAAAAGGAGATCGTTATAAATATAATTATAATATTGAATCCAACTATGCATCAGCATTTGCACAAGCAGAATTCAACTATAGAATGGTTGACTTTTTTGTGGCCGGAGATATTTCAAATACAACTTATCAAAGAGATGGTAAATACCAGAACGGTCACTTCCCGACAAACAGTTATGGAAAAGGAGAAAAGTTAGATTTCACAAACTTTAGTACAAAAGCCGGAGCACTTTTTAAAATCACCGGACAACATATGTTGCGTGCAAACGGAGCATATTTCACAAAAGCACCTACCATCAGATCAGCTTATCCAAATGCACGTCAAAGCGGAGAAACAACTATTGGTTTGAAATCTGAAAAAATCAGTTCAGCAGATTTAAGCTATATCTATCGTTCTCCAATTATTAAAGCACGTGCAACAGGGTTTTATTCCGGAATTAATGATGCTACAGAAGTTGGACATTATTTTACGCAAGGTTTAGCCGGAATGGGAGAAAATAACGACGCTGCATTAGTACACGAAGTAACCACCGGAATAAACAAAAGAAATCTCGGATTTGAATTTGGAATAGAAGCTCAGGTTTTACCAACAGTTAAGGTGAAAGCAGCAGGTTCTTTCAGTCAATCTGTTTATACCAACAACCCAAATTTATACTTAACCAGTGAAGATTTCAGTATGAATAATCTGCACGGAAGTCAAAAAGCTTTTGCAGAACAGCATGAGGGTGTGCCGGTTACTTTTGGAGATGGAACCACAAAACTTAAAAATTATCATGTAGCAGGCGGACCCGAAAGAGCTTATCAGTTTGGAGTAGAGTACAACGACCCTAATTTCTGGTTTGTGGGAGCAACTGCAAACTTCTTCTCTCACGGATATGTAGATATCAATAAGCTAAAAAGATCTTCCAACTTTACTACAGATGTAGATGGAATGCCTTTAGCAGATTATGATGAAGAACGCGCTCGTGATTTATTAAAACAAAGAAACTTAGGAAGTTATTTCCTTGTAAATATGATTGGAGGAAAATCTTGGAGAGTAGGAGATTATTTTGTGGGAGTTTTTGGAGTAGTGAGCAATTTACTAAACCAAGAATACAGAACCGGAGGATTTGAATCAGGAAGAAAAGCTAATTTTACAAATTATAATCAAGATATGTCCAGCCCTTACGGAGAGCAATTCGGAGATATGTATTTCTATGGATATGGAACTACATTTTACTTGAGTACTTATGTAAGGTTTTAAACAAAATAAAAAAGAAAGAACGACTAAATAATTGAGATGATGAAAACTAAAAAAATCAATTACGCATTTATACTTTTATTGATCTTCGGCGGATTGATGACCTCTTGCGTCAAGAGTGATGATTTTGATACGCCGGATACTTCCATAGATCCTCCTGAAATCGATGGAGATACTATAAGCATTTCAGGTGTGAAAGCTATGTATATGCAAGAAGTAGGAGTTAATAGCTTGGAAGGTTTTAACGGTAATGAACAACTCACCTTTGAAGGAACAAAACTGTATATGACAGGGTATGTGATTTCTTCAGATGAAGCAGGAAACTTCCACCAAGAAATTATTCTTCAGGATAAATCAGAAAATCCAACTTCAGGAATTAAAATGATGATTGAATCCAATCCACTTTTTACAAAGTTTGAAGTAGGAAGAAAAGTTTATGTAGAATTAGATGGATTTACGATTGGTTTTTCTAACGGAACAATCGCTTTGGGAATTCCTACTGCAGGAAGTGATTTTGTAAATAAAGCACCAAAATCCTTTGATAGCAAAATTTTAAGAACTCCTGATAAAGACAGTATTGTACCCCTTGAATTAAATATCTCAGACTTTCAACGTAAATATGACAACTTATTTATAAAATTAAATAATGTAGAATTTCCGGCAGATATTGCTTTAGGAGATAATGCAAAAACTTTTGCAGCAGAACCCGGAGAGCAATACGACGCAGAAAGAACTTTAGAAAGTTGTGATGATAATAGCACAACAGCTTTAATGACCAGTACCTTTGCTGATTTTAAAGCTTTAAAACTACCAACAGGAAGTGGAAGTTTAAATGCAATATTGACAAAAACTTTTAACGGATCTGCTTATAGAGTAAAATTAAATATCTCTTCAGATATTAATTTTGATCAAGATCGTTGTGACGGAGAAGAGCCGGGAGACCCTTCTGATCCGGGAGATGGCGGAGATATGCATGTGGTTGATTTACCTTTCCACGAAGATTTTGATGGTCTTGTAGATTTTGAAAGCATCGCTTTAGAAGGTTGGACAAATCAAGATGTAAGCGGAAGCTCTCGTTTATGGGAAGCAAGAAGTTTTGATAATAACGGATATGCACAATTAACAGCTTATGGTGCAAATACACCGGTAGAAACTTGGTTGGTAACTCCGGGATTAGATTTATCTAACTCAAGTAATGCTGAACTTTCTTTTGAAACAAAAGACGGGCATTACAACGGAGATGCACTTTCTGTTTATATCTCAACTGATTTTAACGGAAATGCAAGTAATGCAAACTGGACAGAATTAACAGATATAACTATTTCTGAAGGACATTCAGGAGGCTATGGAGACAACTTTATCGCTTCAGGAAATGTAGATTTATCTGCATACGAAGGAGAAGTTATTTTCGTAGGATTTAAATATGAAGGTTCTGATGATGGGGTGAGCACAACTATTCAAATCGATAATGTTTCTGTGAGTGAAGATGGAAACGGAGACGGTGGAGATGGCGGAAATGGAGAAGATCCGGAACCACCAACAGGAGATGCTGTTTTAGCTTTTGCAGGAGCAGATTTTGAAGATTGGCAAGAATTTTTGGACGGATTAAATCAATATGGTGTTCAAAACTACGCTACACAAAGCTCAGGATCAGGAATTGATGGAAGTGCTTCTTTACATATTTCAACAGATCCGGGAACAACTGATTTTAATGATTATGTTTTCACAGCTAATGCAACATCAGATTTACCAAGTGAATACAGCAAAATCTCTTTCTATATGAAAGGAACCGCAGATAAATCTGTTTCTCTAAATGTTTATGATGAAGAAGGAGGATATTACACTTTCAATTTACAAGATTTAACTTCTGATGAGGTGATTTCACAATCAGAAAACAATCAGTATATCGGAACAGTTGATACCGGCGGAGAATGGGTTTTGGTAAGTCTTGATTTATCAGGAATTTCAGACCTTAATGTAAGTGATACTTCTTCGGATTTCTTTGCTTTGAAAATAGGAAAAGAAGCAAATTACGATTTACATTTTGATAATTTTACTATTGAATAATTCAAGTATATCAAAATTTTAAACCTAAAAAGAAGCCGTCTCATTATCCGATGAGGCGGTTTTTTCGTGTTTGTTCTTTTTTAAAGGTTTGAGAGATTAAAATTCCTCGTTTTGCAAAAAATGATAAAAATGTGCCCTTTTAAGCACATTTTT
>JAJYSY010000024.1 GCA_021793375.1 Bacteroidota bacterium
TCAAACCCTTTATATTTTATTTTGAAAATATTAATTTCAACTCATTTTGCCATTGTCTTTTCTTTTAATTTTTATCATTATATAAGTTTTATAAGTTGAGTTTTTAATTATTCTAAATAGCCGAATTTTCCCATATTAAAATCTTCAAAAGCTTGTAACACTTCTTTTTTACTGTTCATCACAAAAGGACCATGTGCAGCTATGGGTTCACGAAGTGGTTTTCCGCTTAACACCAAAACCAAAGCATTTTCATTTACTGCCTGTATAGAAAAATCTTCGCCTTCATTTTCAAACAACACCAAATGATCTGTTTTTACATTTTTTTTGTTATTCACCAAAATTTCTCCTTCTAAAACCAATAGAGCAGTAGTAAATTCCTCTGGAAAAGAAAAATCTGCTTTTCCTCCTTTTTTTAGGTTTGCATTAAATAAATTCACCGATGTAAAAGTGGAGGCTGCTCCTTTGGTATTTTTATATTCTCCGGCAACAACTTCCACTACTCCATTATCATTATCTAAAATGTGTTTTTTGATTTCTTCTGCCGTAATAGATTGGTATTTTGGTGGATGAGTTTTATCTTTTGCCGGTAAATTTACCCAAAGTTGAACCATTTGAAAATCCCCTCCATTTTTAGTGAAATTTTCTTCGTGATATTCTTTATGTAAAATTCCATTTCCGGCGGTCATCCATTGCACATCTCCTTCATGAATTACGCCTCCGCCTCCACTACTGTCATGATGCGCCACACTTCCTTTATAAGCCAAAGTTACTGTTTCAAATCCTTTATGCGGATGAACACCCACTCCACGCGGTTCATCAGAAGGTGGAAAATAATAAGTGGAATTGTAATCCAAGATTAAAAAGGGATCCATTCGCCGCATGGATAATTCCGGAACTCCGGGAATAAACCCATGAACCCGAAAACCATTTCCTACAAAATGAGGAGCTGGTGGTTTTATTATTTTTTCTATATTTTTAGTTTTCATAATTTTTGCTATTATTTTATACAAAGATTAGAAAACTGTCTATTATGCTGATTAACATAGGTTAAAAAGCAAATTATCAACCGGGTTTGAAATTCTTTTTAGCCAATTCTCTTCTGACTCTACTCAATCCTTGAGGTGTAATTCCCAAATAAGAAGCAATCATCCATTGAGGAGCGCGCAACAATAAATCAGGATAAGTTTTTACAAAATCCAAATATCTTTCTTCTGCAGAAGCACTGATCAACAAACTGATTCTTTTTTGTAATTGCCTGACGTGATTTTGCAGTATAAATTCATTATAATTTCTAAAGTTAGCACTGATTTCAGAAGCTTTATTCGCAAAATCTTTAGCTAATAAAATCACACGCGTATCTTCTATAGCATCAATATTATAGATAGAAGATTGATTAAAATAAAAACTATCTCTATCTCCGATAAACCAACTTTCGGGAGCAAACTGAATGGTGTATTCCACTCCATCTTCATTAAAAAGAAAAAGCCTTAACAATCCTTTTTCTACAAAAAAAATGTAATCACAAACTTTTCCGGCTTCCAATAAAGATTCTCCTTTTTTAACTTCTTGAAAACTGACCAATTCCATAATTTCTGCTACTTGATCAGACACTACATTTGCTTTTTCTTCTAAAAATTGCCGAAAAGTGTATTCCATTCTAAAATATGCTAACTTTGAAATTTTAAATATAATAATTCTTCTTTATTATTTTTAAATTTTTGTTTACTTAATCCTTATCCTCAAAATTTCTTATTTTAGAACTTTTAATCTACTATTTTATCTTTATTAAACTTTTTAATTATGAATAATCTCAAGTTTTTACTTTTACTTTTAGGAAGTGTTTTTCTTTTTGGAGCTTGTCAAAATTCCACAGAAAAAGAAAAAAACACCCATAAAACTGAAAATTCTACTGCTATGGAAAAAGAAATTCCTTTTAGTATTGCAAAAAATTACTTTGTCAAAAAAGATATCGAAACAGTAAAAAACCCTAAAATCACAACTCAAAAAGAATTTGATCAAATTTTTGGAATGGCCACCACGATGAGTGAAGAAGGAAAACCTACGCCAATTGATTTTTCCAAACAATTTGTTATCGCTGTAGTTCTCCCGGAAACAGATATTGCAACTGAACTTCATGCTGTTGATTTAATCCAAAATGAAGAAGAAAAATTGATTTTCACTTATCAAAAAGAAGAAGACAAAAAAATAAGCCACACCATAAAACCTTTGCTTATGGTTTTAGTAGATAATAAATACCAAGGAGAAGTAATTTTAAATCAAGATTAAAGTCCTTAAAAAAATCTGTTTTATTTCTTTGAAATAGGTTTTAGTTTTTTATACTTAATACTTGCTTTAAATTTGTGCAGAGCAAGAATAACTCTTGTATATTTACCACAAAAAATAGTATAAAATTGCTGAAAACACTTTCTATAAAGAATTTTGCTTTAATTGAAGATGTTGAGTTGTCTTTACAAGATAAACTCAGCATTATCACCGGAGAAACCGGAGCGGGAAAATCCATTTTATTGGGGGCTTTATCTTTATTATTAGGAAAAAGAGCGGATTTAAACAGCATTAAAAATCCGAAGAAAAAATGTATTATCGAAGGCGTTTTTTCTATTAAAGCTTATCATCTGCAAGAATTATTTCAAAACAATGATTTGGATTATGAAGAAGAAAGCATCATCAGAAGAGAAATTTTGCCTTCCGGAAAATCCAGAGCTTTTGTAAATGACACGCCGGTAAAACTTCAACAACTTTCTGCTTTAGGAAAACATTTGGTAGATATTCACAGTCAACACGAAACCCTTTTTGTGGGCGATGTGAATTATCAATATCAAGTTATTGATGCTTTGGCAGGAAATAAAAACTTATTGACAAAATTTCAAAATTCTTTAGCTGTTTATAAAAATCTTCTAAAGAAATTAGAAAACTTAAAATCAAAACAAGCAGAAGCACAAAAAACTTATGATTATCATTTGTTTTTATTAAATGAACTTGAAGAAAGTAATTTAGAAATCGGAATTCAAGAAGAATTAGAGGAAAAATACCAACAACTTTCCAATGTAGAAGAACTCAAAGAAAATCTTTCTTTTTCCATTCAGCAATTTCAGCAAGAAGAAATCGGAATTACCGATGCTTTAAAAGAAGTCAGAGCGCGTTTTAATAAATTGGAAAATTTCGGAGAAAATTATCAACAACTCAACCAAAGATTAGAAAGTGTTTTGTTGGAATTGGAAGATATGAATTTTGAAATGGAAAATCTTTTTGAAACTATAGAAGATGATCCTCAAGAGTTGAGTTTAGTAGATGAAAAGTTGCAAAATATTTATAATCTTCAGAAAAAACACCAAGTAAATTCAGTTGAAGAGTTATTGGAAATCCAAGAGGATTTGGCAAAAAAAGTTTCCACTTCTGAAAATGCAGATGCCGACACTCAGAAACTGGAAAAAGAAATTGAATTGGTAAATCAGCAAACCAAAAAATTAGCAGAAAAACTAACAAAATCCAGGTTAAAAGTTATTCCTGAGTTTACAAAATCTGTGGAAGAAATTCTTGAAAAATTAGGCATGCCCAATGCGAGATTAAAAATTGAATTAAATCGAGAAAAAGATTTTAATCAATTGGGGAGTGATCAAATGCAATGGTTGTTTTCTGCCAATAAAGGCGGGCGTTTTCAGGTGATGAAAAAAAGTGCTTCCGGCGGAGAATTATCAAGAATTACTTTAGCCATCAAAAGTATTTTAGCCAAATTTAGTCAGCTGCCCACCCTGATTTTTGATGAAATTGACACCGGAGTTTCCGGAGATATAGCACAAAAAATGGGAGATATTATGAATGAAATGGCAAAAAACTTACAAATAATTTCCATTACTCATCTTCCGCAAATTGCCGCTAAAGGCGAACATCATTTTAAAGTTTATAAAGAAGTGATTAAAAATTCTACAAGAACAACTATTACAGCTTTATCAACTGAAGAACGCATTGAAGAATTAGCAGAAATGTTGGGCGGAAAAGAAAAATCAGCTTCAGCAATTGCACATGCCAAAGCTTTATTAAAATAAGTTTTGTCTTAAAAAAATAAGTCCTCGGCTATTTTTATATTTTACAAAAAAGAAAATAAATTTATTCGTGATTAGTTTAAAAGATTCATTTCGACATCAAGGAAAAAGAAAACAGTTGGTAGAAACCATAAAAGCTAAAGGCATAAAAGATGAAAAAGTTTTATCTGCCATTGCAAAAATTCCGAGACATTGGTTTATGGACAGCAGTTTTGAAGATCATGCTTATCAAGATAAAGCTTTTCCGATTGGAGCCGGACAAACAATTTCTCAACCCTATACAGTTGCTTTTCAATCTGAATTATTACAGGTAAAAAAAGATGAAAAAGTTTTAGAAATCGGAACAGGAAGCGGATATCAAACCGCTGTTTTGTGTGAATTGGGCGCAAAAGTTTATGGTATTGAACGTCAAAATGAATTGTTTAAAAAAACTAAACGATTTTTGGAAAAAATCGGTTATCGCCCAAAAAGATTAACTTTTGGAGATGGATATAAGGGTATGCCCAATTATGCGCCTTTTGATAAAATTATTGTCACCGCTGGTGCGCCGTTTATTCCTAAAGCACTTTTAAATCAATTAATAATCGGCGGAAGAATGGTAATTCCCGTAGGAGATGATCCGCAGATTATGACTTTATTAATCAGAAAATCAGCTAAAGAATTTGAGAAAAAAGAATTCGGCGAATTTAGATTTGTTCCTTTGTTGAAAAATAAGAATTAAGTTGTTTTTACAAATCAATTGGTTTTCGAATTATTTTAATTCTGCTGAAGCAGCGGTAACATTATATCCTTCATCTATTTTTTCTAAGATTTCAAAATCGATAAAAACTCTTTTGTAATCAGAAAATTCTTTTTGTTTAAATTCCACCATTTCATTAAACAAAGCTTCTGCTTCTGTTTTATTTTCAGCTTTTTCAATTACTTGATTTTTGGCTTCTTCAAATAATTCAGGGTGTTTTTCTTTGATATTTGTAGCATTCCAAACATGAACTCCAAAAGCATATTTTTGTTCTATGCTGTTGAGATCATCCGTTTTTTCAATCATCGGATGAACAAATTTTTTAAGTACTTCAGCATATCTGATTTCGTTGTTTTTATTTTCTTGGTGTTTCATGTTTTTTATAGAATAATTCTTTTAAAAATAGATTGATGAATTTCTTTTGGCGATAACCATTCTTCTTGTGTTGAAAAACAAGAAATCTCATGAAAATTCGGCATTTCTTCCAAGAGTTTTAAATATTCTTTTAAAACATTTTTTTGTAATTCAAAAGAATCTTCATGAATATCTGTTTTCCCTTCTAAATAAACTCTGTCAGCTCCTACTCTATTGTTTTGAAGAGATTTTTTAATCTGATTTAAAGGTACATTTAAGAAGAAAGAAACTTCCGGTTTTGGCAATTTATGGTAGTTAAATTCAAAATCTAAAATCCAGTTTTTTAAAATTTCTTTTTCTTTTTCATCTTTGAGTTTTGCACATTGAAAAGCAATATTAGATTTTACATATCTGTCTAAAATCACTAAATATCCTTCTTCCAACCATTGCTTGATTTTAGGTTGGTGTTCATTTCTATCTTCTGCAAAAAGTAAAGCCACTAATTTTGGATGAACATTTTCTAAACTTCCAAATTCTCCTCTTAAAAATTCAGCTACTAATTTTCCATAAACGCCTTGATTTAGCATCGGAAAATGAATGAATTTATGTTTGATTTTTAATTTGGTGAGTTTTTTTGTCAATAAATCTATCTGCGTAGATTTTCCTGCGCCATCCAAACCCTCAATGGTGATTATTTTTCCTTTCATCTATTTGCTGATTATACCTAAAAATAAGAATCCACAAAAGTAACATTATTTTTTAGTTATGCAGAATACAGAAAATTCAAGCTGTTTTTTAAGGTAAAAATTTCAATCCAAAAACAACTGCTCCTTTATTATTTCCTTCATAAAAAGAATGCACATAATCTACTCTCAACAATCTAAATAATCCAAATCCTAAATTATCCAATCCGATGGAAACTTCTTGATAAGGTTTTCTTCCTCCCGTCCATAATGCATGTCCGCCAACTACTACTTTAAATCCCAATTTGTTTACCCCCGGAATTTTTCCTAATAAAAATCCATTGAAATTATGTTCAAAATGTGCTTCTGCATATTCCTCATTTGTGCTCAAATCATAATATCCCAATAAATTATATTGATTCATCGCACTTCCTTTAGAAACTCTAAATTGATTTCCGGCAAAGTGTTTGTAATCTACTAAAGCGATATCATCTGCTTGGAAAAATTTTCCGGCAGAAACTAAATAGCTGAAATTTCCTTTATTTTTAAAATCCACTTTTTGTCTGGCTGATAATTGAAGTTGATGAAAATTATAATCTTTAATATTAGCGGCAAATCCTGTTTCGTAAATCAAGAAAAGTTCAGGAAATTTATAATTGGGAACATTGAATTTCCCATCGGGATAAGCATAATATTTTTGTCCGAAATTATAAGAAGTCATCATTCTGAATTTTCCAATATTATGAGTTTCAAAAGGAAAAGAATCAAAATCTTCTGGAGCAAACGGATTATTTGAAGTATATCCTCCATTAGAATCTTTTCTGATTACGTGATCTGTAGCATTTAACAAAGGAGTTCTGTGTTCAAAACTCAATTTGGAATTGAGGTGAAATCCGTTGAATAATTCTTGTCTATATCTTGTTTCTACAAATTGTTTGTCATAAAGTTTTAAATAATTTCTCTCAAAGAATATATTAGCCACATCATTAATCAATAAATTAATAGAATTGGTATTGTTGATTTCTTCTACTTTTACACCTCCTTCAAGCATTAAAATCGGTCGAGAAAAATTATTAAATTTCTTCTGAAATCCTCCGGAAATTCTGTAGCGATGATCTGCAAAACCATAACTCATATCAGAAAAAATTCGCCAATAAGTTTTTTCTTCTTTATTGTTTTTTTGAAAAGCAGTTTTTAAATTGATATTCCACCCTTGCACAGTATTGAAATGCGTTCCAAAAAGTGGAGAACTGATAGAAAAATCATAATCTCTGTAGGAATTTCGATAAGTATATCCGAAAAATATATCGCTAAAAGAAAATTTATTGTTTTTCCGATCTATGGAATCTTTAAAAGCTTTTGATTCATGAGTTTTTGAAATACTGTCTTTTTTGATGTAATCTTTTATTTCTTCACCGGTTAAGGGAACAGGTCTGGTTTCTGCCCAAAATACAGAATCTTTTTTATTTGCTTTTTGCTCAAAACTCATGATTTCACGAGAGAAACTTTTTTTATCAAACTCCGGAGAAAAATCATAATTGCTGTAAACCCCTATAAATTGTCCGGTTCCGCCGATTCCAAATAATTTGAAAGAAAAATTCACGTCTTGAGAAATCTTTACCCAAAAATCATTTTCAGGTGAATATTTAAAACTTTGATTAAAATTAATTTCTTTTAAAGGTGGAATTTGTGCAGATTTTCCGGTGGTTTTTAATTCTACTCCGTAAATTTCCCAGCTGTCTTCCACAATATAAATATATCCTGAAAAAACACGATCGGCAGCTCTTTTGGGATGCACTTCAATTTTATTGATCAAAAATCCATTTTCATCATAATTTGCACTGATTAACTTATAATTGTAATAACTAAACGCATAATTTGCAATAGGAGAAACCAAATCTGCAGAAAGAGAAATGGTGTTGTCATAAAAAGAAAAATCTGCATCTCCGGCGCTGTTTAAGCTAAATCCATTGTCATTTCCACTCACTTTTGAAGCCAAGATATGTTCGTGAAATTTATCGGGAGATTGGTATTTTATCTTAGATTTTGTTTCTGAAAGATAAAGCATTCCACTTCCGGTGGAATCCAATCCTAAACTTCCGTCATCATCTACTTTTTGGCCAAAAATTTTATCCGGAACATTTTTTACCGTCCAATTTCCTTTGGAATAAAAATCTGCTGCAAAAGATTTTATTTTACTTTTATTTTCTTTTCTAAATTCAATGGCTTTTTTAATAATTCGATCAGCCGGATTTTCATCAGAATAAATCACAACTTCATCCAAAGAATTTTTTTCTGCTGTTAAGTTTACATTTAATTCAAAAGGAAAATCTTCAATTTCAACTTCTTCAATTAAAGTTTTATAGCCTAAATATTGAAAAACAATTTTATAATTTCCAGGTTTTTTAATATCCAGCACATATTCTCCATTTTCATTACTTGTTGTTCCGGTATAGGAATTTTCCAAATAAATATTTACAGCACTTAACTTTTCTCCTGTTTCATCTTTGATTTGACCTTCTATTTGAGAAAAACCCAAAAAACTGAAGCAAAGAAAAACAACAAGTAATACGTTTTTTTTCATTTTATTTTTAATTATTAAAAGCTTTTTTGATGCGATCTAAACGTCTTTTATCTTCTCGTTTTCTGATAGTTTCTCTTTTGTCGTGAAGTTTTTTACCTTTACAAAGTGCTATTTCCAATTTTGCTAATCCGCGTTGATTGATGAATAAACGCAAAGGAATAATTGTCAATCCTGTGTTTCTAACACTTTTTTGCAGTTTTCTCAACTCATTTTTATTGAGCAATAATTTTCTTTCACTTCTTGGATTATGATTAAAATGCGTGGCATGAGAATATTCTTGAATGTGCATATTAATCACATAAAGCTCATTTTCTTGAAATTCGCAAAAGCTTTCTCCAATATTTGCTTTTCCATTTCTGATGGATTTAATTTCTGTGCCTACCAAAACAATTCCGGCGGTATATTTTTCAAGGATTTCATACTGAAATCTGGCTTTTCTATTTTTTATATTGATTTTATTTTTCTGCATAACGGCTAAAATAAAAATACTTTAAATGCTATTCTTGTTTATTTTAAACAATTTGAGTGAATTACAAAAATAAACGAATTGTTTGAAGCACAGTTATTCTTTTAGGTTTTATCTCTTTGATAAAATTATTCTCATTGGATTGATAAGGAAATTCATTAAAAAAATAAATGTTTCACAAATCTTAAAAATCCTTGGCAGAAGCTTTGGGTTTGTTATTTTTGTGAAAATTAAGCCACAACTAAAACATTGATGAAGAATTTTAGCTTATCTATTTTATTTTTATGCATAGGATTTTCTCTTTTTGCACAAGAAAATCAAAAACTTTTAACCCTTGAAAATGAGCCGGTTTACGTAAAAGAATTTCAGCGTTTATTCAGCAAAAATGCAAATCTTATCAGTGCTGAAAAACAAGGGAGTTTTGAAGACAATTTAAATCTTTTTATCGATTATAAATTAAAAGTTTTAGAAGCTGAAAACCAAGGTTTAGACACTTTGCCAAGTTTTATAAAACAATATAATGCTTATAAAAAGCATTTATCAGATTCTTATTTATTCGACACTAAAGTCAATCAACAAATGCTTGAAGAAGCTTATCAGCGTATAAAACACGAAAGAAAAGTAAATTATATTTTGGTGAAATCAGCCAAAGATGCTTCTCCTGAAGATACTTTAAAAGCTTATCAAAAAGCAAAAGAATTTAAAATAAAATTAGAAGACGGTGGTAATTTTGAAGAATTAGCTTTAGCATATTCTGAAGATCCTTCTGTAAAAGAAAACAAAGGAAATTTAGGGTGGATCAACGCATTTAAAACTGTTTATCCTTTTGAAAATGCTGTTTATGAAACACCTATCGGAGGGATTTCTGAACCTTTTCGTTCGCAATTCGGATATCACGTTGTTGAAGTTGTGGAAGAAAGAAAATCTGATGGAAAAATTTTAACAGCTCATTTGTTGATAACTCCAAAATCTGATGCTGCTGAAGATCAAGAAGAAGCCAAAGAAAAAATAGATAATATTTATCAACAAATAAAAGAAGGTGCTGCTTTTGCAGATATGGCAAAGCAATACAGCGATGATAAAGCTACCGCTAAAAGAGGAGGAAAAATGAATGCTTTTGGAAGAGGAAGTCTAAAATCTAAAACTTTTGAAGATGAAGCTTTTCAATTATCTGCAGAAAATCCTATTTCAAAACCTTTTAAAACTTCTTCCGGATGGCATATTATTCAATTTATCAAACATTTTCCGATTGGAGATTTTGAAAAAGAAAAGAACTCTTTAAGAGAAGAAATCAAGAGAAATCATCGTTCACAAATTATAAAAGATAGTTTGATAAAAAAATTATCTGCTCAATATACCGTAAAAATTCACGAACCCGGATTGGATTATTTCAAAGAAAAAACAGGTGATGATTTTCTAAAGAATGCAAAAGAAAATCTTCCGGAGGGAAATATTTTCAGCATAGCAGATCAAGGATATACTTTTGAATATTTTTATAATAAACTCAGAGTTCTTGAGCAATACAGAGGACAAAAAATCACTGCTGAATTTTTAGAAGTTTTCTTTAAAGAAGAAAAAGATAATTTCCTAATCAATTATAAACGCGAAAAATTAGCAGAAGAAAATGAAGTTTATGCCAACGAATTGGAAGATTATAAAAATGGGATTTTGGTTTATGAAGTAATCAACAAAAATGTGCTCGAAAAAAGTCAAGATTCCACCAAATTAAAAGAATTTTATACCTCGCATAAATCAGATTTTGTTTCTCCGGAAAAATATGAAGTTTTACTGGTTTCTTCTGCTGATAAAAAAGAAGTTTCCAAAGCAAGAAGACTGTTAAAAAGAGGAAAACCTGTTAAAGACCTCAACGATATTTCTGCTGATCTTTTGATAAATTCCGGTGAATTTGAAAAAGAAGATCCTCAGCTTCCGAAAAATTTTAAAAAGAAACCCGGAATTTCTGCGGTAATTCAACAAAATGGTGTTTATTTAGTCGGTCAAACCATACGTGTAATTCCTGCTCAAGAAAAAGATTTTGAAGCTGTAAAAGGAAAAGTTTTAAACAGATATCAAGAAAAATTAGAGCATGATTTTATGCATAATTTACGCAACAAATATAAAGTTGAACGCAATGAAAAAGCACTTAAAGCTTTAAAAAACTAAATTTTGGAGAAATTTAAATTCCATATTTTAGGGATTCTATCCCTCTTTATTTTGGTGAGTTGTGATTATTTTCAACCCACAGAATCCGCTGTTCATATAGCCCGCGTAAATGATAATTATTTGACCAAATCAGAACTCGATCAAGCTATGCCCAAAAATTTAGTAGATGAAGACAGTGTGATTTTTGCTCATAATTACATCAACAGATGGGCAACACGTCAGCTTTTATTAGATGGAGCTCGCTTAAATTTACCTCAAGAAAAACTGGAAGAGTACGATGCGATGGTCAAAGATTATCAAGAAGAACTTTATGCTGAAGCGTATAAAGATTTGTTGGTTATAGAAAAAATGGACACCACCATAACCGATCGTGAAATTGAAGCTTATTTTGAAAACAATTCTTCTAATTTTACGCTTAAAGAAGATTTGATTAAGTTGCGTTATGTGCAGTTGGCTAAGGATTATGGCGAAACTGATGAAATAATCGAGCAATTTAAACGCTATAATGAAGAAGATAAAGCAGATTTAGAAGAAGATTCTTTTAAATTTGAGGCTTATTCTTTAATGGATTCCATTTGGGTAAGCGCCGATGAACTTCTCAATCGATTAGATATTTTAGAAGATGAAGACGAAGAAGATTTCTTAAAAAAAGATACTTATTTTGAACGCAGTGATTCTTTAAGTCTGTATTTATTATATATAAAAGATGTTCGTTTACGCAATGAAGAAGCTCCGTTGAGCTATGCAAAACCAACAGTTAAACAAATTATTTTAAACAAAAGAAAATTACAATTTGCAAAAGAACTTGAAAAAGATATTACAAAAGATGCCTTGGAAAATGATAAATTTGAAATTTATAAATAAAGGATTAATTTTACTTTTTGTGTTGAGTTTTTTCAACTTTAAAACCCAAGCACAAATTCCTCAAGAAGATCAAAATTCTCTTAGAGACACCACCATCACCGGTTCAGATCCTACGGTGCAATTATCTCAAGCCGAATCTCCTTTAGATACGATGAAAAACAATAGTTTTCAACGTTATAAAATTGATGGTGTTGCTGCTGTAATCGGAGAATATCTCATTTTAGAAAGCGATATTGAAAAAGGAAGATTGGAATTTGAAAGTCAAATGGAAGGCGAACACAATATTACAGATTGTGAAATAATTGGTCATTTGATGGAAAACAAACTTTTTTCTCACGCTGCTTTACAAGACAGTACAGTGTATGGAATGGTTACTGACGGACAAATATTGGCGCAGGTAGAACAACAAGTCAGCCATTTTGTGCAACGTGTGGGAAGCATGCAAAAACTCTTGGATTTATATAGAAAAGATTCTGAAGAAGAATTGAGAGAAGAACTTTATAAGATTGATAAAGAAATGCATTTGGCTGAAGCTATGCAAGAACATATCACCGAACAAATTGAAGTTACTCCGGAAGAAGTCAGAGAGTTTTTTAACAGTATTCCTAAAGATGAATTACCAAGATTTAGTGATGAAGTTGAAATTGCACAAATCACTATAAAACCTGAAATTCCGCAATCAGAAGTGGATAAAGTGATAAATCAACTCCGTGATATGCGAGAAGATATTGTAGAAAACGGTGCGAGTTTCAGCACAAAAGCTGTTTTGTATTCTCAAGATGGAACCAGTATGGATGGTGGAAAAATGAAAATCACGCGTCAAGATCCTTTGGATAAAGATTTTAAAGAAATTGCGTTTAGTTTACGCGAAGGCGAAGTCAGTCAGCCTTTTAAATCTTCTTTTGGATATCATATTGTTCAAGTAGATAAAGTTTTAGGACAAGAGCGTGAAATTCGTCATATTATTTTGATGCCCAAAGAAACCAAAGCCTCTTTAGAAGAAGCTAAAGCAAAAGCAGACAGCATCAGAGATATTATCAATTCAGGAGAAATCACCTTTAAAGAAGCAGCTAAAAAATATTCTGCTGATGAAGAAACCAGCGGAGATGGCGGACAATTAATCAATCCGGAAACAGGAGACAGCAGATTTGAATTGACAAAAATAGATCCGCGAATGTATAGCGAAGTCAAAAGACTGAAAGAGGGAGAAATTTCTCGAACGCTGTCAGATCAAACCCGAACCGGACAAAAATATTACAAAATTATTACCGTAACAGGATTATATCCTGAACACGTGGCTGATTACGCAAAAGATTACACCCGAATTAAGGATTTTGCTTTAAGGAATAAACAGCGAAAAGAAATTCACAAATGGAGAAAAGAAGAAATTGACGATACTTATATCAAAGTTAGTGAAGATTATAAAGATTGTGAGTTTCAGTCAAATTGGTTAAAAAATTAAAATTAGAAAAGTATTATGTCAGATGTAAAATCGGTTGAAGCTTTAGTAGATAAATATGCTTTGCTGCGAAAAGAAATCAGCAAGGTTATTATCGGACAAGATAAAGTGGTTGAGGAAGTATTAATTTCCATTTTTTCAGGAGGTCATGCTTTGTTGATTGGTGTTCCCGGATTGGCAAAAACTTTATTGGTCAACACGGTTTCCAAAGCTTTAGGATTAGATTTTAACCGAATTCAATTTACACCGGATTTAATGCCCAGCGATATTTTGGGAGCAGAGATTTTAGATGAAAACAGAAATTTTAAATTTATTAAAGGTCCGGTTTTTTCCAATATTATTTTAGCAGATGAAATCAACAGAACGCCGCCAAAAACACAAGCTGCTCTGTTAGAAGCTATGCAGGAAAAATCTGTTACCATTGCCGGAAAACAATATCAATTAGCAAAACCTTATTTTGTATTGGCTACGCAAAATCCGATTGAGCAAGAAGGAACCTATCCCCTACCCGAAGCTCAATTAGACCGATTTATGTTTTCTATATTTTTAGATTATCCGAGTTTTCAAGAAGAAGTAGAAGTGGTAAAAAACACAACTACAGATTATAATGCAGAAGTAAATTCTTTGTTTACTGCAGAAGAAATCGTAGAAATTCAACAATTGGTCAGAAAAGTTCCCGTAGCAGATAATGTAGTGGAATACGCAGTGGGATTAGTAGCCAAAACTCGTCCGAAAGGACCGCAAGCACCACAAATCATCAAAGAATATATAGATTGGGGCGCAGGACCAAGAGCTTCTCAAAACTTAATCTTAGCGGCGAAAACACATGCGTTGATCAATGGAAAATTTTCACCCGATATAGAAAATGTGCAAGCCGTGGCTTATGGAATTTTAAGACATCGAATGGTAAGAAATTATAAAGCCGCAGCAGAAGGACTAACCGAAGAGGATATTATTAAGGAGTTGTTGTAGTTTTGAAAATGCAGATTAAGCCCTTAAAGAATTAGCCCTTTAAGAGCTACCTTGCTAATAACCCTTTAAGGGTAGGTTGCTTAGCACTCGCTGAGCTCGGAATCCTCTATGGATTTTACTTTATTTTAAAACTTCTATCAGTTTTGCATTAAATGCTTTTAGATCTCCGGGATTTCTGCTGGTGATTAAATTTGCGTCTTGCACTACTTCTTGATCTACCCATTTTGCTCCTGCATTTTTTAAATCGTTTTTGATGGATTTATAGGAAGTCATTTTCTTTCCGCTTACAACTTCAGCGTCAATCAATGGCCAAGAACCATGACAAATGGCGGCTACAGGTTTTTCGGTTTCAAAAAACTGACGTATAAAAGCCAAAACTTTTTTATTGATGCGTAATTTATCCGGATTGATTACGCCGCCGGGTAAGACTAAAGCATCGTAATCACTTGTAGAAGCCTCTTCTACTCCTTTATCTACAGGATAATCTTTTCCCCAATCTGTTTCTGCCCAAGCTCGGATATTTCCGGGGTTTTCTCCGATGATTTCTACTTTAAAACCTGCTTTTTCATAAGCTTCTTTTGGAGAAGTTAATTCTATTTCTTCAAATCCGTCTGTGGCTAATATGGCTATTTTCTTACTCATTTTTTAGTTTTTAAAAGGTTGACTTCTAAAATAATAAGATAAAGCTTTAATATTTAATTTTATACACAGTTTTAACAGAAAAAATCAGTTTATTTATTTCCAATTTTTTCGCGTGGCCAAGCCAAAACTTGAACGCCTTTAGAATAATGACAGCAATCAGGTTTTGCAGTTAATTGAATTTCTTCAATTTGATAATTCACTTTTAAATAATCAAAATGTATGGTTTTAATCTCCCATTCCAAATGGTGAATATCATAGCGATAAGCTTGATTTTTCTGCTGCAAATACAAACAATAACGTTCTGTAAGCCAATGGTCTAAAGTCGTTTTAGGAGATTTTAAACTTCCGATTTTATAATTGGATTCAAAGAGAAAATTTTTAATGGAATGCGTCGAAAGATAAATTCCCGGTTTGCGAAACATGGTAGATTTTTCATAAGGTAATCCTGAAATAACTTTGGCTACTTTTGCTGAGAGTAATTTTCCTGCTTCAATATTTAAGAAATAAACACCGGGTTTATTTTGGTGGGTGACATAAGTACGGATATTGATTTCGTCAAAATCTGAAATAGCCTTGACTGCGGGTAAATATCGCAGACGGATTTTTTGCATGGTAAAAGTTACTAAAGAAATATAAGCTTTCCCCTTAAAAGTATCAATCGTAAATTCTGCAGGAACAAGTTTTCGCAAAGCGGAATAAGGAACTTCCCAATGCAAGAATAAAGCATCGTTCCATTCTTGATAATACATCCATTCTCCTTTAGGTAAAGGAAAAGGACGATGTTGAGTGTGTTGTAAAAGCGTGTTCATTTTTTAATCAACTTTTAAAAATTATAAAATAATTTGATCATTATAAATTTACCTGCCGTTGTGTTACGTTCTCAATTTCTTTTTTATAATCAGCAAAAAATGCCACTTTTCCGGGTTCACCCGAAAAAGAAACCACAGGAATAGACCCTCCATTTTCTGATTTAAAATGAATGTTTAATTCGCTGTAAAAACCAATTCGTCCATCATCCACTTCTTTAATACTGAGGTAATCCACATCCTCTAAATCATAAAGATGCATTCTATCTCCCTTTGAAAAACATAAACATTGATGATAATCATCACGCCAAATTAAAGTTTTATCAGCAAACTTTTCCCTAACCGCAAGCGGCGTTTCCTTAATATGCAAATTTCGCATATAGTCTCGGGACAAATGAAGATTAGAATTTTCCCAAATCAATTGTGCTGATAGCTGCATTCTTTTTTCATCAACTGTATTTTTTAATAAATGCGGATAAGATCTTTCGTTTACCCAACGCAGTAAAACATAGCCCTGCGGAAGCGTTTGTTTATACAAAACAAAATGAATTCCTGACAAATCAAATACACAACGCAAAAATTCTTGTTGATGGTAAAAAATAGCTATAGGTTTTGATAAAACATTTAGAAAATTCTGATGGATTTCAGCAAAACCATGCATTTCTTTAGCAGAATTTACGCAATGCGCCTCATAAGTTTTAAAAGGTCTTGGATCGTCTTCAGTGGAAAATTGCGTTCCCAAATTTTTTAAAATCATATTGCCAACTCTCACCGGATAAAGAAAACTCACAAAACTCAAAAGGCTTATAAACATCAACTTTTAATAAATGTCGGTGTTTTTTTAAGACTTCCTGAACAGGCGTATTCCAAGAAATAAATGTATAATTTGGATCTTGAATTTCAAATCCTTGCTCGGCATCAGCGTAATTATTGGGAAGAATCTGGTAGTTTTTCATCTTTTTTATAAATTCATACAATTCTCATGTAAATTCCATACAATCCTGAAATGACAAAAGAAATTCCAGTTACCAACAAAGCAATGCCACCTATTTTTCCTCCAAAAGAAGAAGTAACTAACAAGCATTTCCTGCCAAAATAAACCAGTATTCCACCTATGGGCAAAAATATATACCACAAATAATAGGCGAATGTAATAAGGAGTACAAAAAAGCTGATCATAGAATTATAAGTTTTATTTTTCCTTTTATCAGTTAATCGGCCAGTGTTTTTAGGTTGAATTCTTTTATTTTCATTTTATCAACTTCCAAAGTATTTAAAATTTCTATTGAAAATTCTTCAAAGTCTTTCGCTGAGGTATTTTTCTGTTCTTTCATCACCATATAAATTTGCATTTTATCGGCGTAGTGTTTTCTTAAATATAGAAAGTGTTGCAACGGAAAATTCTCGCTTTGTAAATAATCTTTTACCGATGAGTTTTCATAAAGTGGAATAGCAAAAGCTCCGGTTTGATCTTCGGTTTCCGGTAAACCTTTGCGTTTAGCATAAGCTTGCATGGCCGGTGTTCTTTCTATTTTTGCATTGGGAATAACATAAGCTAAATACAAATAGAGATCTGTGCTATCGGCTTGATTGGCCAACGATTTTTGTAAAAGAATTTCAGCTTTAGGATTTTGCAAAATCATTTGCCAGTTCACCGAATCGGGATATTGTTTTGCATACTGCATTTCATAGTAAAAATCCATTATTTGATTTGATTTTTGTAAAAATTCAGGAGTATGTTTTGCTTTGGCTTGTTCTAATAACGACTCTGTTCGATCTTTTTTTTGACGGATTTTTTTTGTCGGATAATAATAGATTTCTACAGAATCTTGATGGGTATAAATATAATACGGACCGTTTTTTTTGGTAAAATCATTTAATAAAGAAAAAGCTTGTTGTTGAACTTTTTCTGTTTTCTGATCAAACTGATAAAAAGGATTTTTCTTTTTTTGAAAATCTCCGGCACAATTTCGACTTAAAATTAAAAGAGCTATTGCAATTCCTGCAGGAACACCAATATAAATATTTTTCTTTTTTCGAATATGTGGAATGGAATGCGAGGTTGATTCCGGTTTTTTTTCAGTTGAAAAATCATCAGAAAAACGAGATGCAGCTGATTTCTGTTTTCTGTTTTTCGTTTTTTGAGGTGAATTAAAAGTTGGTTCAGAAATTGTTTTTTGAGTAGAATATTTTTTTGCAGAAGAAGTTGTTGTTTTGGAATATTGATCTATTAGTTCACTAAAATTAAGTATAAAATGACGAATTTCTGCATAAGCTAACTTTGATTCTTGCTCAGTTTTAAGGGCTCCAAAAGAAGGAGTTTTCCAAGATATACTATTTTTATTTTTTAATTTTAAAGTCAAGGTTGGACGATGTTCTTCTGTTGAAGAAATGATTTCTTTAATTGTTTTAAAATCAATTTTTCCATGTTTTTTGGAAATCATATAATTTTGATGCAAAACAATCTCTTCTTTTTGGATTACTTTTTTAAACATCAGTATGAGTCCTCCAATAATTGGAATAAAAATCACAGGAAAAGACCATAATCCGAGATCATTAACATCATCCATCAGCAATAAAATCGGCACAAAAACAAAACAAATCAATCCGTATAAATAATTGATTTCTTTATAAAATATAAATTTATATCGCTGTGGAAAATCAAATTTTCTATGGTTTTTAAATTCCTGAAAAGCTTTACTAAATTCTTGACAAAATAAATTAAATTCTTGCTCATTTTCTATGGAAATTTCCTTGTGGTTACTACTTCTCCAAGTGTGTTTTGATCCATCTTTTAGAAAAATCTGAAGAGAATAAAATTCGTTTACTGATTTATCTTTTAGAATATATTTGATATTTTTAAAATCAATTTTTCCATAGACTTTAGAAGTAATAGAGTTTTTGGTAAAAGTAATTTCTTCCGAAAGTGGTTTTTTATCAACTAATAAACGAGCAACCACATAAAAAATCACCAATAAACCCACAATAAAAATAAGAATAGGCAGCCATAAACTGGCGGAATCTATGCTGATAATAAAATAATAAATCAATCCTGCCGACAAAATTCCTCCTACAAAATAAGCAAGGAGTTTTTGCTTAAACGGAATTTTGTTTTCAATTTTAAAGCGATATAATCGTGCAGTCATATAAGAAAATTAATTAAGCAAGATTATCAATAATCATTTTAACGCTGATTAAGGAAATAAATTTTAAAAATTGATTTTACAACTAAAAAATCCCTCACAAAAAACATTTTGCAAGGGATTTATAATCAACTAAACTATTAAAATTATCCTTCACAACTCACGCAGTTCACTAAATTTTGTACTACAAATTCTTTAGACACGCTCTGACTTCTTTGGTAATACAAGGTTTTTACGCCTAATCGCCAAGCTTCTATCAGTAGCTGATTCACATCTTTTACCGGAAGATTTGAAGGAATATTCAAATTCAAACTCTGCGACTGATCTACAAACTTTTGACGAACAGCAGCTTGCTGAATAATTTCTAACTGACTGATTTCTTTAAAGGTTTTAAAAACCATTTTTTCTTCTTCTGATAATTCCATTAAATGTTGTACACTTCCTTGATTTAGCATAATGCTTCGCCAAGTTTCTTCGGTGTCAATTCCTTTTTCTTGCAGTAATTCTTTTAGGTATTTATTTTTTCGCACAAAATTTCCTTTAGATAATCCGGCTTTATAATAATTACTGCTGAAGGGTTCAATTCCCGGAGAGGCTTGTCCTAAAATTGCTGAGGAGGAAGTAGTTGGCGCAATAGCCAACAAAGTGGAATTTCTCTTTCCATATCCTTTCAGCAATTCGGGTTCGCCATAAATCTCTGCCAATTCTGCTGAAGCTTTATCTGCTTCGGTTTTTATATGTTTAAAAATAGTATGGGTTAGTTGTTTGGCTTGTAATCCTTCAAAAGGAATTCTATTGCGTTGTAAATAGGAATGCCAGCCCATGGTTCCCAATCCTAACGCACGATGACGTTTGGCAAATTTATTGGCTGATTTTAAATAATGTTTCCCTTCGGTTTTGGCAATAAATTCTTGTAAAACAGCATCTAAAAACCAAATGGCCAATTGCACAGCATTGGTGTCTTTCCATTCGTCATATAATTCTAAATTCATAGAAGACAAACAGCAAATAAAAGATTCATCTTCTTTAGAAGGCAGCATAATTTCTGAGCATAAATTACTCGAATTAATCCGCATGTTTTTGTCTTTATAGACTTGTGGTTTATTGGAATTTACATTGTCTGAAAAGAAAATATACGGCAATCCTTTTTCTTGACGAGATTCTAACACTTTTGCCCAAATAGTGCGTTTTTCCATATCGCCATCAATCATTTCCTGCATCCAATAATCAGGCACACAAACGCCGTAAAATAAGTTTTGTAACGGACTACCAATATCTTTTATCTGTAAAAATTCTTCAATATCCGGATGATCAATATCTAAATAAGCTGCAAAAGCACCGCGACGCACACCACCTTGTGAGATGGTATCCATGGCCGTGTCAAAAAGTTTCATAAACGAAACCGCTCCACTACTCTGCCCGTTATCAGTTACCGCACTTCCGCGTCCGCGTAATTCTCCGAAATAACCGGAAGTTCCGCCGCCAATTTTGGTTTGCATAATTACTTCGCCCAAAGCGTGGGTAATTCCTTCAATATAATCCGGTACGTGAACGTTAAAACAAGAAATCGGCAATCCTCTTTCGGTTCCCATATTTGCCCAAATCGGAGAACTTAAACTCATCCATCCGTTTTCAATCAGTTCGATGAATTTTTCTTTAAGTTCAGGACGATATAATCGTTTACTGGCTGCAGTTGCCACACGATCTATGGCGCCTTCTACGCTTTCTCCTTTTAATAAATATCCTCTGTTTAATATTTGCTCACTCTCTTGGTTGAGCCACCATAATTTTTTCATAATACTTGAGTTGGTTTATTGTTTTCATCTAATGCCACAAAAGTAAAAACTCCACTAATCGATTTTTCTTTTGTGTTTTCTTCATACATATCTTCTTGAAAAATATCTACTTTTACTTCTAAACTGGTTTTTCCTATGCTCACCACTTCTGCAATTAATTCAATAATCGTATCGGCAGGAATGGGTTGCGTAAAATCAATTCTTCCGGAAGATATGGTCACTACTTTTTTACGCGAAAAACGCGTGGCCGTAATAAAAGCAGTTTCGTCCATCAATTCCATGGCTGTTCCTCCAAATAATGTGTGATAATGATTGGTGGTATTCGGAAAAACAACTTTGGTTACACGTGATCGAGATGCTTCGATGCGTTTTTTTATTTCTACTTCTCCCATTTTTTAAAATAAATCGGCTGCGCTTATACTTTTATCGTGTTTGGTGTATGCCGTTGGTCTTTTGGCAAAGAAATCATCTAATTCATTGGCAAATACATCTTCTTCAAACCACTGCATGGGTTTATATTGCTCGGGAGTGATATGAAATAATTTGGCTAAACCGATTTCTTCTAAAGATTCATCTACGCGGTATTTCATAAAATTGAGCATATCGGTTTTGGTAAAGAAATCCAATTCTCCTTTTTCGTAAATCCAATCCAATAATTCTTCTTCATAAGCGATATAATTTTTTACATCTGCTCTCATTTTTTCTTTCATTTCAAAAGTAATATGTCCTTCTTCATCTAATTTATTTAGAATATAAACTCCTGCATTGGCGTGAGTTTGCTCGTCTATGGAAGTCCACGCAATAATATTGGAAGTGTTTTTTAAATAACCTTTAAAACGGGTGAAGGATAAAATATTGGCAAATTGTGAAAACAAAGAAGCGTTTTCAATAACAATGGTAAAAAATAAAAGTTTTGAAATCACATCATTATTGGCGTATAATGAATTTTCTATCAGTTCTAATTTCTTTTGAAAAATGGGGATTTCCATCAGTTTTTCAAATTCTCCGGAGTAGCCCAAAACTTCTAATAATCTGGAATAAGCTTCAGAATGGCGGAATTCGCATTCGGCAAAAGTAGCCCCTAATCCGTTGAATTCGGGTTTGGGAAAATAATTATACAAATCTCCCCAAAACAGTTTTACACCGACTTCTACTTGTGCAATACTCAACAAACTTCGTTTGACTACTTCTTTTTCAGTTTCAGTAAGATTGGCTTTAAAATCTTGAATGTCGGCGGTAAAATCTACTTCAGAATGTACCCAAAACGAGCGATTCATAAAATCAATAAATTGCTGAACTTCAGGATATTCAAAAGGTTTGTAATTGATACGTTTTTCAAAAATGCTCATTGCAAAAAAATTATGGTGTTAAACAATGGCACAAAAAACTGGAGGAATATAGATTGAAATGATCTTTATTCGAACTTCATTTTTTATGCGAAAACAAAATTCTCTCAAAAAAGATAGGTAATCCGGCTCTACGGTTGCGCAACAGCTCATGATTTTCACATGATTCCCCTATTTTACAATAGAAATGTTCTTTTTTGGTCGATTTCTTACAAATATAGTGTAGATTTTTAGCTATTTTCTTCTTATCAACTTTGACTTATACACAAAAAAATGATTGTATTTGTTGATAAGTCTGTAGGTTGTTGAGTTGTTACTGTTTGAGAAGATGAATTGCTATTAATAATGTTGAAGTTTTATGTGTTTCTAAATGTAAAATAAAATTTCAAAAACAATTTAAAGTTCTTAAAGAAGAAAAGAACTTCTTGAAATTAATTTATCACATCCCTTAAATTTATATTTTTGCTTTATGCAATTATCTTATTCCTTTATTATTCCGGTGTATAACCGTCCGCAAGAAATTGAAGAGCTGTTAAACAGTTTTCTTCAATTGCACACTAATGGATTGGAATATGAGATTATTATTGTGGAAGATGGCTCTTCTTTGCCCGCTAAAAAAATTGTAGAAAAATATCAAAATAAGCTTCCTCTCTCCTATTATTACAAAGCAAATTCAGGTCCCGGTGATTCTCGAAATTTTGGAATGAAAAACGCCAAAGGAAATTACTTTATCGTTTTAGACAGCGATGTTCTTCTGCCTGAAAATTATTTAAAAAATGTACATCATCATTTAACCTTGCATTATGTAGATTGTTTTGGCGGTGCAGATGCCGCTCATCATAGTTTTACTTCGGTTCAAAAAGCCATCAATTTTGCTATGACTTCTTTTTTGACCACCGGTGGAATTCGAGGGAATAAAAAATCGGTTGAAGATTTTAAACCCCGGAGTTTTAATATGGGAATTTCTAAAAAAGCTTTTCTAAAAACCAAAGGATATTCTTCTTTAAAAGTAGGGGAAGATTTAGATTTATCTATCAGAATAGAAAATCAGGGATTTAAAATTAATTTTATTCCAAATGCTTTTGTGTATCATAAAAGACGGAGTACTTGGGCAGATTTTTATCGTCAAATTTCAAAATTTGGAATGGGTCGTCCTATTTTGAGTTATTATTACCCACACACCAATAGTTTCTTTTTTTGGTTTCCTTCCTTATTTTTAATCGGTTTTATTTTTGCAATTCTCTTTAGTTTTGCTCAAATTTATATTTTCATGAAATTGTATATACTTTATTTTCTGCTTATTTTTGTTTTTAGTAGTTTTCAAAATAAAAGTATTAAAGTTGGAATTAAAAGTATTTTTGCTACAGCTATACAATTTCTCGGCTACGGAACAGGTTATTTAAAATCCTATTATCGCATAATACTAAAACGAGAAAATCCGAAAACGGCTTTTCCTGATTTATTTTTTGAATAATGGCATCACAGATAAAAAAAATTCTCAAATCAGAATTTAAAAAAGCTAATTTCAAGTCTTTTTTATTCTTTCTTTTATTTTCCAGTGTAATATGGTTGATTGTTCAATTTTCTCAACAATACACGGAAATTTTAGAAATTCCTGTGAAGTATGAAAACTTTCCTCAAGATAAACTCATCAAAGAAAAAGGTAGTACTTTAGAAATAAGAGTTCAACAATCGGGTTTTCAATTAGCTTGGTTTAAACTTTTTGCTCACGAAGTAAAAATAGATCTTGCTGAATTGCCGACAGACAGCATTTATTTAAAATATAATCTATTAGAAAATCATTATAATTTAGTTAAAAACTTACCTATTGATTTAAATAAAGCCGAGTTTTTAGAAAAGGAAATCCTTATTCCTTTTCAAATGAAAAGTGTAAAAAAAGTTCCGGTTATTTCTAAAATAGAAATCAATTATGCTCCGGGATTTTCTGCTGAAGAAGAAATAACTTTACTGACAGATTCCATTCAAATAAGCGGTGCTCAACCTGTTTTGGATTCCATTCAAGAAGTTTATACCAAAGCGGTTACTTTTGATGATGTCAAAGAAGATTTATTAGAAGAAGTAAGTTTGGAAAAACCGGAAAAAGCCAGTTTATATCAAGATAAAATACATTTCAGATTAGAAGTTGAAAAATTTACAGAACGAAAAATGAATCTTCCCATTGAAGTAGTCAATGCGCCACCAAACATACAAATCAGTTTATACCCTTCTGAAGTGGAATTAAGTTTTAAAGTCAGTTTAGCCAAATATAATTTGGTGGAACCTTTAGACTTTCAAGTGGTTTGTGATTATAAAGATTTAATGGATGATCAAGAGTTTTTTGTTCCAAAAATCATACAAAAACCAGATTATGTACAAGGAATTCATATTTCTCCGCGTACAATTGAATACATCATAAAAAAATGAAACAAATAGGAATCACCGGTGGTATTGGAAGTGGAAAAACCACTGTAGCCAATTTTTTTAAAACTTATAATATTCCGGTTTATATAGCAGATGATGAAGCCAAAAAACTCATGCACCAATCTCCTATTAAAGAAGAACTCATAGAACTATTTGGAGCTAAAACTTATGATTCTTCCGGAAACCTCAACCGCTCTTTTATTGCAGAACAGGTTTTTGACAATAAAGAACGTTTGGAAAAACTCAATGCAATTGTTCATCCCAGAGTAGAAAAAGATTATAAAGAATGGGTAAAAAATCAAGATGCTCCTTATACCTTATATGAAGCTGCTATTCTTTTTGAAACCGGAAGGTATAAAAATGTTGATGCGGTTATTTTAGTTTCTGCTCCCCTCGAAGAACGCATCAAAAGATTGAAAAAACGAGATAATTCCACAGAAGAAGAAATCAAATCCAGAATGAAAAACCAATGGACAGATGAAGAAAAAAGGAAATTCGCAACTTGGGAGATAAAAAATTATGATTTAAACAAAACAAAACATAAAGTTCATAAAATACACAAGCTTATTTCAAATCTTTAAGGGTTTTTCTTACCTTTAGTGTTAATTTTAGGTTAATCATTGTCTTTTAGTTAAATACCAATGATAAATTCGCACTGGTATGAAAAAGAAAATGTTTTTCCTCCTTATCGGTGTTATGAGTTTATCCTTAATAGGGATAATTATTGTCCAAGCATATTGGATAAAACAGAACATGGATTCCAGTGAAGAACAGTTTACTTTCAATGCACGCCAGAGTTTAATTAAAGTTGCTGAACAAGTCAGAAATGATGAAATTGATGATTATTATGTAAGATATGCAGCTCTTCCGGACACTATTAAAAATCCGGACAGAACAAGCTTTAGTCAGCTTTTTCAAGTCGAAAAAAATGAATTGACTAATGAAACTTACATCTTAACCAACAGTATTCTTCAAGAAGACTATAAAGTTCGTTCTGAAATACCCGGAAGTGAACAAGACAGCATAGATTTTAAAAAACTGGTCAACACCAAAGTTACGCTGATTCGTAAAGAAGATATGAGCAGCGAAATGGGATTGAGCGCACAAGAGCGATTTGAAAGAGTAAGCCGTTTGGAAGACAATGAAAAATTATTGTTGATGGAAGCGATTAAGGAAAAAACAGAGAAAATTCCGATTTATAAAAGAGTTGATACAGAAAAGCTTAGAAATTTAATTGACGAACAATTAAAAATTCGCGGTATCAAGTCAGATTTTGAATTTGGAATTTTCAGCAATGGGTTGTCCACAAAACTATTGACAGCAGATTTTGATCGCAAAGATGAGAGTTCTTATGGAATTTCGGTATTGCCTTCGGAAAATACAAATTATAAATTGTACATCAATTTTCCGGATAAAGAAAAGGAAATATTCGCTTCCATTTTTTGGTTATCAACCTTGAGTTTTATCTTTACTTTTGTCATTCTGTTGACTTTTGTGCGAGCGATTTACCAATTGATAAAACAACGAAAAATAGATCAGATAAAAACTGATTTTATCAATAATATGACACACGAGTTTAAAACGCCAATTGCGACAATAAACTTAGCCTTAGATTCGGCAAGCAATCCAAAGATTGCTAAAGATCCTGATCGTTTAAAAGCATATTTAAAAATGATCAGAGATGAAAATCACCGCATGCATGCGCAAGTCGAAAATGTGCTGAGAATTTCAAAATTGGAACGCAATGAACTCGATATTAAAAAAGAACGTTTACAACTCCATGATTTAATTGAAGATGCCATTTCGCATGTGCAATTAATTGTGGAAAACAGACAAGGATTTATACATAAACATCTCAATGCAAAGCGAAATAATATTTTAGCAAACAACTCTCACTTTGTAAATGTGTTGGTTAATATTTTAGACAATGCGGTAAAATATTCAACAGAAACACCAAAAATAGATGTTTACACTGAAAATGCAGGAGATTTTGTTGTGGTGAAAATCACCGATCAAGGAAATGGAATGTCAAAATCTGTACAGAAAAAGATTTTTGATCAATTCTATCGTGAACATACAGGAGATATTCACAACGTAAAAGGTCATGGTCTTGGTTTGGCTTATGTCAAAAAGATTATTGATGATCATCAAGGCGAAATCACTGTGGAAAGTGAAAAAGGTAAAGGGAGTACCTTTATAATTAAACTACCATTAATCTCTTAAATTAATTTATTATGGAAACTGAACAAAAAAAGATTCTTTTAGTAGAAGATGATCCGAATTTCGGAACTGTATTAAAAGATTATCTAAGCTTAAACGACTACGATGTTACCCATGCAAAAAATGGTATGGAGGGTTTCGAAAAGTTTAAAAAAGATGATTTTGATCTTTGCATCTTAGACGTAATGATGCCTTATAAAGATGGATTTACTTTAGCTAAAGAAATCCGTGAAAAAGATGAAGACGTACCTATCATTTTCTTGACTGCAAAGTCAATGAAAGAGGATGTCTTGAAAGGATATAAAGTTGGAGCTGATGATTATTTAAACAAACCTTTTGATTCTGAAGTTTTGTTAATGAAAATCAGAGCTATCATACAACGTAAATCTGTGGAAAGTGTAGCAGATAGTAAACAATTTGAATTTGAAATTGGAAACTTCCACCTCAATTCAAAATTGAGATTCTTGACTTATAAAGATGAAGAACCTGAAAAACTATCTCCAAAAGAAAACGATTTATTGCGTTTGTTGGCCCTACACGAAAACGATCTTATGCCTCGTGAATTGGCTTTAACCAAAATCTGGAGAGATGATAACTACTTTACTTCAAGAAGTATGGACGTTTACATCGCAAAACTTAGAAAATACCTAAAAAAGGATGACGAAGTGAAAATTTTAAATATTCACGGAGAAGGATTCCGTTTAGTTGTTGAAAATAAAGATGAAGAATAAATGAAACTTCCTTAAACGGTCTTCTGTTGCAAATATTTAATGATTTCTTCAGAAGACCCGTTATAAGGAAACCATTTTATTGCTTGATCTCTTTTAAACCAGGTCATTTGTCTTTTTGCAAATCTTCTGGTATTTTTTTTGATTTCTTCTACCGCAGAATCAAAATCATATTTACCTTCAAAGTAAGCGTATAATTCTTTATATCCTATAGTGTTTAAAGCATTTTTATGCCGATTTGCATAAAGTTTTTTTGCTTCTTTCATCAACCCCTCTTCCATCATCATATCTACGCGTTGATTGATTCTCTCATACATTTTTTCACGCGGAGCTTCTAATCCGATTTTTATGGTTTTAAAAAAACGAGGAGGTTTTTCTTGATTTAAAAAAGAAGAATAAGGTTTTCCACTGCTTATACAGATTTCTAAAGCTCGAATAATTCTACGCGGATTATTTAAATCTACTTTTTTGGCATATTTCGGATCTAAATCCAATAATTTTTGCTGAAGTGGTGTTATGCCTTCTTGGGCTAATTGTTGGTTTAATTTTTCTCTAATTCCCTGTTTTACTTCCGGAAATTTATCCAATCCTTTGGTTACTGCATCTACATAAAGTCCGCTTCCGCCCACCATAAAAACAAATTGATGTTTTTGAAAAAGCTTTTCCAATTTTTTTAAAGCATCTTTTTCAAAATCCCCCACAGCATAATCTTCATCTACAGAAATATGTTGTATAAAATGATGCGGCACCGCTGCTAATTCTTCTGCAGAAGGAACCGCTGTTCCTATTTTCATTTCTTTATAAAATTGTCGAGAATCTGCTGAAATAATTTCAGTATTAAAAAACTGAGCTAAAGTTATGCTTTTTGAAGTTTTTCCAATAGCAGTAGGTCCGATTATAGAAACTAAGTATTTATCCATAGAAATTTCTCTGTGGTTGAAGAATTTCAAATAAAAGCATTATTCTTCAGGTAAGCAATATTATTTTCTTTTTTAGAGTTTCCTTTATTTTTTATCAAAAAATCACTCTTTTCTTTTAGCAACTCGCAAATCTGCGATGAAAAACCTTATATCTACAAGATGATTTGTTAAAAGAGTTCAAATTTCGATTAAAATTTAATATTTTCGCAATTCTTAAAAAATTGATTTGTTATGAAGGATTTATTCCAGAAGATGTATGATAGCAAAGGGCCTTTAGGAAATTGGGCTGGTCAAGCTGAAGGCTACTTTATGTTCCCTAAATTAGAAGGGCAAATTTCTAACCACATGACTTTCCAAGGAAAAGAAATAATCACTTGGAGTATCAATGATTACTTAGGATTGGCAAACCACCCTGAGGTTAGAAAAGCAGATGAAGAAGCAGCAAAGAAATACGGATCAGCTTATCCTATGGGCGCCAGATTAATGAGCGGACATACAGATTTACATGAGCAGTTACAACAAGAGTTAGCTAAATTTGTTGGCAAAGAAGAAGCTTATGTTTTAAACTTTGGTTATCAAGGAATGGTTTCTACAATTGATGCACTTGTTAATAAAGATGATGTAATTGTTTATGATGTTGATGCGCATGCTTGTATTATTGACGGTTGTCGTTTACATATGGGAAAACGATTTACCTATCGTCATAATGATGTAGAAAGCATGGAAAAAAACCTTCAACGTGCTACAAAAATGGCTGAACAAACCGGAGGTGGAATTCTTTTTATTTCTGAAGGTGTTTTCGGAATGCGTGGAGAACAAGGAAAGCTAAAAGAAATTGCAGAATTAAAGAAGAAATATAACTTCCGTTTATTAGTTGATGATGCTCACGGATTTGGAACTTTAGGTAAAACCGGAGCCGGTGCTGGAGAAGAACAAGGCGTGCAAGATGCAATTGATGTTTACTTTGCTACTTTTGCAAAATCTATGGCAAGTACTGGTGCTTTTATTGCAGCAGACAAAGAAGTTATGGATTATTTGAAATATAATATGCGTTCTCAAATGTTTGCTAAATCTCTGCAAATGCAATTGGTAGAAGGTGCTTTAAAACGTTTGGATATGTTGCGCTCTATGCCAGAATTAAAAGATAAACTTTGGGAAATTGCCAATGCTTTACAAAGCGGATTAAAAGAAAAAGGATTTGATTTAGGAACAACAGAAAGTGCTGTTACCCCTGTTTATTTAAAAGGAAGTATTCCTGAAGCTATGGTTTTAGTAAAGGATTTACGTGAAAACTATGGTGTTTTCTGTTCTATTGTTGTTTATCCTGTAATTCCTAAAGATATGATTTTATTGCGTTTGATTCCAACAGCAAGTCATACGATGGAAGATGTAGAAAAA
>JAJYSY010000025.1 GCA_021793375.1 Bacteroidota bacterium
AAAATGTGCTTAAAAGGGCACATTTTTATCATTTTTTGCAAAACGAGGAATTTTAATCTCTCAAACCTTTAAAAAAGAACAAACACGAAAAAACCGCCTCATCGGATAATGAGACGGCTTCTTTTTATTTTCAATATTTTATAAAGTTATTTTTTAATTTTCTTCTACCCAATTTAAACGATCTTGTTGATTGTATGGCCAAGGCGCACTATTGTTTTCAATATTAGACATCATTCCGTTTAATTCTTGTGGTGCTCCACTCTCTTCCATCACCAGATAACGTCTCATTTCCATAATAATAGACATAGGGTCAATTCCTACAGGACAAGCTTCTACACAAGCATTACAAGTAGTACAAGCCCACAATTCTTCTCTTAAGATATAATCATCTAAAAGTTGTTTACCATCGTCTTCAAACTTTCCTTTTTTATCGATGATTTTTCCCACTTCTTCTAAACGATCACGAGTATCCATCATAATTTTACGAGGAGAGAGTAGTTTTCCGGTTCTATTTGCCGGACAAACAGAAGTACATCTTCCGCATTCTGTACAAGTATAAGCGTTGAGAAGTTGTACTTGATTAAGATCCATAACATCGCTGGCTCCAAACTTTTCAGGTTCTTCCTCATCTCCTTCTTCCGGAGCTGCAAAAGGATCAGCATTAGGATCCATCATTAATTCTACTTCTTTGGTTACAGCTTCAAGGTTATTAAATTCTCCTAAAGGTTCAAGTTTAGCAAAATAAGTATTTGGAAATGCTAAGAAAATATGTAAATGCTTAGAGTAATATAAATAATTAAGGAAGAATAAAATTCCTATAATATGAAACCACCAAGCAGCGCGTTCTACAATCACTAAAGTAGAAGCACTCATTCCTTCAAAAATCGGTTTGATTAAATCACTGATGGGGAAAGCTCCCACTACTCCGGATTCATGAGCATATCCGGGATGACCTAATAATTGTAATTGATGATCTGTTGCATTCATTACCAGAATTGCAATCATCAAAATCATTTCAATATAAAGAATATAATTTCCATCATTTTTTGGCCAACCTTCCATTTCTCTTGCCCAGAAGCGTTTAAGCTTTATCACATTTCTTCTAAACCAAAATACGATAACCCCTAAAAGCACCAAAAATGCAAGAATTTCAAAAAAACCAATTAAAAAGCTATAGAAAGATCCTAAAAAAGGCGCAAAAGAACGATGAGAACCTGTTATTCCGTCGATTATAATTTCAAGAACTTCAATGTTTATCAGGATAAAACCTATATAAACAAAGATGTGCATTATTCCGGCTACAGGTCTAACCACCATTTTGGATTGACCTAAAGCCACTTTTGCCATATAAGCCCAACGTTTTTTAGGTTGATCTGTTCGAGTGATTGGGCGACCTAATTTAATGTTTCTAATGATCTTTTTTACATTTCGGGCAAAAAAGCCAACACTAAATAATAAAATGAGGATAAATAATATTTGGGCTAAAATTTGCATAATGTAAAAGAATTATTCTAATGAATCATCAGGTTTTGTATAGGGTTCCGATTTATTTTTCTTTCCAAAAATGGAAAATCTCAAATCGATATAACGTCTTGGATTTAGTTTAATATCTTGTACTAATTCTTCCATTTGTTTAGAAGTTCTTTCTAAGTTATTATACAATTCTTCGTCGTTTATTAATTTTCCTGCGGTTCCTTCTCCACTTTCCAGTTTTGAGGAAACTGCATTTAAATCATTTAAAGTATTGTCTATTTTGGCTAAAATCGGTTGCATTTCAATCAATGCTAAAGAGTCTGAAAAAGAACCAAGATTTTCAGCAGTCTTATCAAAGTTTCCGATAACGCTGTCTAATTTAGTTGAATTTCTGTCTAATAATCCATTTATATGAGCAGAAGATTCATTTAAATTTTTCATTGTGGAATTAAAACTGGATAAGCTTTCTTTTAAATCTTGTTGTCCTGATTCATCCAAAACATTGTTTAGGCTTTGCACAAGGGTGTCAATTCCTCCCATAGCTCCTTCAAGCTTTTCTCTTAAAGGAACTAATCTGCTTACCACATTGGCGATTACACCTTCTTCTATTTCACTTGGCAGCGTATCTCCTGATTTTACAGTTTCTGCTGCATAATCCGGAAGGATTTTCATGACTTTCCCGCCAATTAATCCATCGCTATAAATTTGAGCTATGCTGTTTTTAGAAAATTCAAAATCATTTTTGATTCTCATAGTTACCAAGATTTCTCCAGACTCGTTGAGAAAATCAATTTCTGTAACTTTTCCTATTTTTAAACCATTGATTACAACATCAGAAGAGTTTGATAAACCTTCTACATCATCATATACTGCATAAATTTCTTTGCTGGAATCAAGGATGTTATGCCCTTTCATATAGTTGTAACCAAATACGAACAACGCTATTGCTACAAGTGCTAATGCTCCAGTTTTTACTTCTTTTGATACTTTCAAAAAATTCTATATTAAGATTTGCACAAATCTAAGAATTTATAATATAATTTACGAAAATTCAATCTGTATTATTAAACGCAATAAAAAAGAAGTCTATTGATTTATAAGTGTTTAAGGAATTAAAAGAGAAAGTAATTTATAATTATTATAAATAATTATTAAAGAAAATCTATTAATTAGCTTTTTTTTGCAATGCTTTTTCAATGCTGATTTTTTCTCCGTTTTCAAAAGCAACAATAAAAGCTTCAGGAAATCCTTGTTCTTTTGCTTCTCTATTTAAGCTTTGAATGGAAAGATAATCATTTGTGTTTCCATAATAATATTTATAAAATTCACCTTCTTTAATGCGTTCCACACCTTTCAGACCTTTAAAATTGTGTGCAGCTGTTTCCAAAGGTTTGGATCCCACTCCTATTTGAACACGAAAACGAATATTTTCATGTAATCCTTCTCCTTGAATTTCATTTGCAAAGTCTTCTCCTATTTCATCTTGATAATTGCTTAAAGCTTTTTTATAGTTGGTTATTCCTTCTGCTATAGAGTTTGCAATTTCTTTTTGTCCTTTTTCAGAATTGAGGTATTGTCCTTCTGCTTTATTAGTTAAAAAACCTATTTCAGTTAAAACACTGGGCATATAAGTTTCTCTTAAAACTAAAAGTCCTGCTTTTTTCACTCCCCTGTCATAGCGTTTAAGTTTATTGGTATATTCTTTTTGAATATAATCTGCCAAAACAATACTTTGGTCTAAATATTCTTCTTGCATTAAAGTCATTCCTATATAAGAAGCCGGATCTGAAGGATCAAAACCATTATAGGTTTCTTTATAATCATCTTCTAAATAGATTACAGAGTTTTCTTTCATCGCGATATCCAAGTTTTTCTCATTATCGGCAGCTCCTCCCAACACAAAAGTTTCTGTTCCGTGGGGTTGTAAATTATCTACTGCATTGAGGTGAATAGATACAAATAAATCAGCTTTTGCTTTGTTTGCTATGTCTGCTCTTTTGTGTAAAGGAATAAAAACATCTGTTTTTCGCGTATAAATGATTTTGATGTTTTTATTTTTTTCTAATTTTTTTCCTACTTCCAAAGCCACATTTAAAGCTATTCTTTTTTCTATATATCCATGTTTTTGAGAACCTGGATCTTTTCCGCCATGCCCCGGGTCTATGACCACAACAAATTGATTGTTAGAAGAATTGCCTGATGTTTGTCCGAATGATAAAACGGAAAAAAACGCTATTATTGAGAATACTATATACTTCAAAAGTTCTTTTATTTTATAACGTTTAAATAAAAATTCTATTGTTATCCTTTCAATTTTACTCATTTCGTAAGAGTGACTTTGAAAATTATACGTAATTTTGGACTTTTAAAAATTAAAGCCTTCATTACAAAAATAGTATTCTAAGCATTGCAAACAAAAAAAATCTACATACTTTTTATTTGTATTGTGGCCTTGTTCTGCTTCAAGGAAGCTTTAGCTCAAGAAATAGATTCTATTCAAGAGCGAAGAATTCCTATTATTGAAAACAATTATGAAAAAGATTCTTTAATTGATTTTTCTGCTTTTGAAATCATCAACCAAGATTCTATTCCAAAAGACAGTACAAAAAATAAAAAGAAAGAACGCTTAGAATTTAATATCACCCAATCTGCTGAAACACGTATTAAAAACAACTTGAAAGAGCAAAAAGTTTTTCTTTACAACAAAGCAAAAATAGAATATGGTGATATGCGTCTTGAAGCCGGGCAAATTATTTTAGACAATAAAAACAGAGAAGTTTATGCTTATGGAATTGCAGATTCCACCGGGCAATATTCTCAAAAACCTGTTTTTACGCAAGGAGGAGAAAAAGTAGAACCCGATAGTATTAGATTTAATATTGACACCCGAAAAGCTTTAGTTTATAATTCAAGAACAGAACAAGGAGAAATCAGAGTGATTGGAGAAGTTACCAAAAGAGAAAATGATTCTGTTTATTTTATTAAAAGAGCAAAATTTACAACTGCAGAAGATATCGATAATCCGGAGTATTATTTTTTGGCAAGAAAAGTAAAGCTTGTACCCAACAAAAAAGTAGTTTCCGGATTGGTCAATATGTATATTGCTGATGTTCCCACTCCACTTGGATTACCTTTTGGATATTTCCCGATGACAACTACAAGAAGTTCCGGATTTATTATTCCATCAATAGGAAATGATAGAGACAGAGGATATTCTTTGCAAAACGGAGGATATTATTTTGCGATTAGCGATTATGTGGATTTGGCTACTTTAGGAGATTATTATACTAACGGAAGTTATGGTTTTAGTATGGAATCCAATTATGCATTAAGATATCGTTTTAATGGAAATTTGAATTTTAGATATGAAAAACTCCTGATTAGCGATAGAGGTTTTCCTGATTTTTCTGAAAGTTCTATTTATAATTTGCGTTGGCATCATCAACAAGATCCTAAATCCAATCCGAGTTCTCGTTTTTCTGCTTCTGTAAACTTAGGAAGTAGTAAATATTATAGAGAAAGTGTAAATGAAATGAATTCCGGAAATCATATGAACAATAACTTGAGTTCTTCTATTTCCTATTCTAAAACTTTTGCCGGAGATCCTGAATTCAGAATAAGTGCAACAGCTACACATAATCAAAATACCAATACAGAAGAAATTAATATGACTTTGCCTACTTTAAATGCAAGTATGTCAAGGATTTATCCTTTTGCTCCAAAATCGAGAGCAAAAAGAGGAATTATCCAAAATATTAATTTTCAATACGATGTAAAAGCAGAAAATCGTTTTAAAACCACAGATTCTTTATTTTTTAAACCGGAAATGTTTAAAGATATAAAATCTGGAATTCAGCATAAAATACCGATTAGTACAAACTTTAAGTTATTTAAACATTTTAGTGTCAGCACAGGAGCAAATTATCAAGAAACTTGGGTTTTTGATACTTATAAACAATATTATGACACTTCAGAAAATCAAGTTTCTCGAGACACAGTAAGAGGATTTGACAGTTATAGAACTTATAATTTTAATGCCAGTATTGGAACCACTATTTACGGGATGTTTAAATTTGGAAAAAACAGTAGAATTGATGCAATAAGACACGTGATCAAACCTTCTGTGAGTTACACTTTAACCCCATCTTTTGATAATTTTTATGATACTTATCTCATTCCGGAAACTTCTGGAGCAGATGAAAGAATTGTAGAATATTCTCGATTTGAAAACACTTTATTTGGTGCTCCTTCTCAGCATTATGCAAGTAATTTAGGATTTTCTGTAACCAATGATTTTGAAGCAAAAATCAGAAGTAAAGACACTATTGGGAAAAGTGAAAAACGAAAATTATTAAAAAATCTGAGGTTTAGCACTTCCTATAATATGGCAGCAGATTCTTTAAAATTACAACCTATCACTTTTGGAGGAACTTTGCCTTTATTTAAAGAAAAAATAAACATCAACTTTAACGGAGCTTTGGATCCTTATGCATTAAACAGCAGCAATCAAAGAATTGATAAGTTAAACATCAACAATGGCGGAAGTTTAGTAAGATTAACTCGTGCAAATTTAAGTTTTGATTATTCTTTTTCGAATGCTGATTTTGGCGGTAAAAAAGACAAGTCAGAATCTACGGATAGCGAAACTTTTAGAAATGGCGGAAGACCGGATAATTTATTTGGAGAAAGCGTAAACAGAGATGGAACTTTTGGAAATAAATCTGAAAAAAAAGATAAAGATTCCAAAAAAGAGAAAAATGAATTTTATAACTTTAGAATTCCATGGAATTTACGGATTTCTTACACCATGACTTATAATAATGCCAGAAGAGAAAATGAAATTTCTTCTCATTCCATTATGTTTTCAGGAGATGCAGAAATAGCTCCGCGTTGGTCTGTTGGTGTTTCTTCAGGATATGATCTTAAAAACAAAGGATTTACTTATACTCAATTTAGGTTTGAAAGAGATTTAAAAAGCTGGAGAATGAGTTTTAACTGGACACCTTTTGGGGTTAGAGAATCTTGGTTTTTCTTTATCGGAATCAAAGCAAATGTTCTTGAAGCTATTAAATATGATAAGAAAAGAGCTGCAGACAGAGTAATTTAAAAAAATAGAATTTTATCATGAAAAAAATCATTAATTCAAAACAAGCTCCTGCTCCTATCGGACCTTATAATCAAGCGGTTTTAGCAGGAAATACACTTTATATCTCCGGACAAATCGCACTTAATCCGCAAACCGGAAATTTGGAAAATCAAACTTTAGAAGAAGAAACCAAAAGAGTAATGAAAAACCTTCAAGCTATTTTAAAAGAAGCCGGAATGGATTTCAAAAACATTGTGAAGTGTTCTATTTTTATCAGCGATATGGATAATTTCTCAAAAATAAATGAATTATACGCGCATTATTTTGATGAAAAAAATGCTCCGGCAAGAGAAACTGTTGAAGTTTCAAGACTTCCTAAAGATGTAAATATAGAAATCAGTGCGATAGCTGTAAAATAAATCAGCTTCCCGGAAAACGGATATAATCAGGAGTTAAGGATTCTTTATCGTCTTCTTCAATTCTTCTTATGATTTCTTGCATAGGAATTTGTTTTCTCAATATTTTTCGGATTAATTCTCTAAAAGTATTGAAATCTACAGAATAAGAAATTCCCACACCTTGGGTATATCCTAATTCCTCTCCTATATATTGAATTTCACTTTCTCTGTTAAAAAGTTTAGCTCTTAAAGTTCCTTCTTCATTTAGTAAAACTTCCATTTCCACATCACCTACCACCACAGAACGGGTTAAACCTCCTACAGGAACTCCTACTTTTCCGTTGATTAAAACTCTTTCGCTCACATTTGTGGAAAGTGTAACTCCTACTCTATCAGAATAATCTTGATCTGGTGTTCTGTTTCCTTTGGTGTAATTTACACCTACTTTAAAAATATCTTCTTCTCCGGAAAAAATATCATTAAACAAACCTGCTGCTCTTTCATATAATAAATTTTCAGGATGTGTGCTTCTACCTGTCCCTATTTCATTATAAAAACTTCTCTGAGCAATCAAAGACATGGCTTGAAGTTCTGTTGATTCCCTATCATTTATTTTATATTCAAGTTCTGATTTCACAACAGAAGAAAGATTGGGATACTCCAAGTCAAAATCAATATTTACATCTCTTAACAATCCGGAAAGTTCAATATAAACATTCACCGGAATGGGTCTGTTTATAGTTGGATTTTCTAATATAGAAGCAGGATTTGCTTGTGTCTGATATAAAGCTCTAACATTTAAATTTGCTTGAAGCGGATTTCCATCCCAGGTGATATTTCCTCCGGGAACTACTTCAAAATCTTTGTCTATAATTCCGCCGTATTGTAAATTATATGTTCCATCATAAACCACAAAATCTCCCCACATATTAAATTTTCCTGTGGTATTGATTTCCATTAAGATTGTTCCGGCTCCTTTTCCTTTTAAAGTGCTTCCGCTTTTTTGATCGATAACAATTTCTATATCTGTGTTTTCATTGATATCCAAATCAAAATTTAATTCTAATCCTTTTAGTTTTCTAACAATGATTTCCTCTCCTTTTTTTCGTGCTTCTTTATCTTCTGTAGTTAAGAAATAAACAAAATTACTATCTGCAATCGCTTGGGTATCGCTTAAGGGAATTTTAAAAACAGTTTCTTCTTCAGATGAGGCGTCAACATCTATGATTAATTCTTCAAACGGACCGTGAATTCTGGCATTTCCGCTGATAAAAGCTGTTCCGTAATACAAAGCTTCTTCAGTATAATCTGTATCTAAAGCCACCAATCTTTCCGGAGCTTTTAAGCTTAAATCAATTCCCCAATCTTGAAAATGTTGATGAGTAATTGATCCATCTAAAATTCCTTTAGTTTGGTATTTTGTATCTTCAATATTGATATGATCAAAATAAAATTCTTGGTCGATTAATTTTACCGTAGAATTTTCTTCAAAAGCCATATCTACATTTAAATAAGGAACTCCTATTCCGCCTTCATTTAATTTTAATTCTCCGTTTATGGAAGGACTTTTATAATTTCCATCAATTTTTGCTTTTCCTGAAGCTGTTCCTCTGATATCAGAAACGACATCTTTTCCGAAAACATTTAAAATCCCTACATCAAATTCATTTAAATCTAAATTTATATTTATTCTCGGGTGATTTTTATCTACATCAATTTCTCCTTCAGCAAACATAATATCAGTTCCATCTCTTGTTAAACCGGTTTTTACCGCATAAGAAGTCAAGGATTTATTGCCTTCAATATCTACGTTTAAATCTCCATAAGCAATATTGTTTACTTCTAAAGCTGCAATATGTAAATTGGAACTCGGATAATAATTTTTCTGTTGTTGATTGACTTCTAATTCTCCATTGATAATTCCTTTAAAAGCAAAATCATCTAAAGAAGGAATTATTTTATCTAAATCTACTTCAGAAAAATCAAGTTTAAAGTTTTTATTATCTGTTCCATCTTTTGACCCTACAAAAGCAATTTTTTGGTTTTTATAAGCCATGTGAAGCGTGTCTGTTTGAATTTTCTTAAATTCATTGTCAAACACAATGGTATTTTCTTCATTTTCTTGATTTAATTGCCAAGTATTATTCCTAAAAGTAACATCTGAAGGTTTGAGACCGATAACTGATTCATTATCTTCATTTATTGTATAGAATAAATTGACATTATATTTATCATTGTTTTGTTTTCCTCCTTTAAAATAGGTTCTCACATGCAACGTATCATTTCTTCTGTTGGAAACAAAATTGGTTTCTGATAAATTATAATAAGGAGTAGAAATGCTATCTACATTAAAATAAGTGGCAAACAAAGGATTTGTGTTGTCTAATTGTAAATCTATGTTTTCTAATTTATTATCAAAAACATTGATTTCAGGAGATTTAAAAGCAAGTTTCACATTAGAATTACTCGATCGAACTTCTCCTTTTAAGGTTGTTCCTGGAGAGAGATTTATTTCCGGAAAAAGTGCTTCCACTATTTTATTATGAATAGCAATATCAAATCTTAAATGCTGATTATCCATAATTTCAAAAGGTTTGTAATTAGAATATAAATTTCCTATTGCATTTCTAAATAGTTTTTCGACTTCTCCAATCACAAATCTTCCTCTTACTTCTCCATTAATAATATCGGGAGAATTCACACTTATTTTCCGAATATCTTCTTCAAAAGAAGAATTTAAATTTAATTTTTCAAATTCATAAGTATCTTTTGAATTGGTGTATAAAGCATTGGAAAGATCAATATTTCCGGTGATATCATCAATAGTATGACCTTGCATTTTCATTTTTACTTCTCCTGAAAAAATAGCTACAGAATCTGATTTTTTAATATTTAAAACATATAAATCAGCATAACTAACTTGTGCAGAAAAATCATAATCATTTACCGTTTCTGAAACGTTGGCAGATCCATTAAAATACATTTGCAAATTTGGATCTCTGCTGATGACTTCTCCTGTAAAAATAGGATTTTTCAATTGCCCGTTTACTTCAATATCGTGATAAGTATAACCATTAAATTCAAGTTCGTTAAAAACTCCTTTGAGTTCAGAATTTAAATCTTTTTGTTTTAAACCTTTTCCTTCCATATTCATGGTAAAACTGGCTTTCCCCAATTTTGGATTGTTTAAAAGATTGGCTAAATCAAATTCTTCAATTCGGATTTCTCCTTTATAAGTTTCATTTCCGGTGGATTGTAAATTAGATAAACTGGCGTCAAGTCTTGCTTGTCCAATTTCTGATCTGATGTTGGAATTTGTAGTTACATTTTTTCCGGTGGTGCTTAAACTTCCAATTAATCGAGTCTGTCCTAATTCTTTTAAATCTTCCGGTAATTTATTTTGCAGTAATCCGGGCAGTAGATTTATTAAATCATAATAATTAGTTTCTAAGTTTTGAAAACTTCCTCCTAAATAAAAACTATCATCTTCAAAAATATTTTTAATCACAATATCTCCATTGATAGCTGTTCTGTTTATTCCGTTTAAAACAAAGTTTTTAAGTTGAAAATCATTTAAAACACCACTCATTTTTCCATGAAAATTAAGCTGATGTCCTACACCAAAATTATCATAGTAATATCTTAAATCAGAAGTGGAAAGCATTGCTTTTTTAAAGTCTGCATCAACTTTTACTCGATTTTCAAAATCAGACATATGATCTTCATAAGAAAAATATACATCTGCTTCAATATCTGAATGTGCAGTAATCAAATGAAAACCTTCAAAATTCATTTCATCATCTATCAATTCAAGATTAGTGGTAAGATTTTCAATTCTCACTCCTCTTTTTTCATCTGCGTTTAAAGAATTGATTTTCAAAGAAATATCTGAGCTATGAATATTAAAATCTGAAGCATCAATATTTAAATTGCTTAGCGTAACAATTTCCGGATATTTAGCTTGTTCATCATAAAAACTGAATTTACTATTAAAAACATTTAAGTGTTTAAAAAGTATTTTTGGTCCTTTTTCATCTTTTCTATCTTCATTGGCTAACATATCTAAGAAGATTCCAAAACTGTCTTTTTCATCTCCTTCATATCTTCTTAATCTAAAAGTTAAGTTTTCTGCAGTAACATTTCCAAAATCAATATTTTCTCCTTTAATCATTCCTGGAATATTGGTCAGTCTTGTTTTTAAAAATTCCGAACTGATTAAAGTATCTCCATGATGATCGCCGATATAAACATCCTTAGCTTTTACTTTTGCATCATAAGTAATACTGATTTTTTTGATATGAATTTCCGTTCCAAACTTCTCATTGAGTTTATTGGTCAGTTCTCCGGCCACTTTTGTTTGAACAGCAGGAATAGAAAAAACACAAATCAACAGCAACAATAATAAAATTAATGTTACCACTGTTTTCCATAATATGTTTAATAACTTTTTAATCGGTGTTCAAACTTTAAAATTAAACTTAAGTATTTCCTATATTATCTTGAATAATAGTAATTTTGTTGAAAATTGCAAAGTTACATAGACTAACTTTAGAATACACAAATTTTACACCAATTGAGCAAAATAAAAGATATTTATATTTTAGGCATAGAATCTTCTTGCGATGATACTGCAGCAGCTGTTTTATGCAACGGAAAAATCTTAAGCAATATTGTTGCCACACAAGAACTTCATCAAGAATATGGCGGAGTGGTTCCCGAATTAGCTTCTCGTGCACATCAACAAAACATTGTTCCTGTAGTTGATCAAGCGATTAAAAAAGCCGGAATTGATAAAAATCAGCTTTCTGCTATTGCTTTTACGCGTGGTCCGGGATTGATGGGTTCGCTTTTGGTCGGTTCTTCTTTTGCTAAATCTTTGGCCATGGGATTAGATATTCCTTTGATAGCAGTCAACCATTTACAAGCTCATTTATTGGCGCATTTTATTGAAGAACCCGGATTTGAAAAACCTAATTTTCCTTTTTTAGGATTAACTATCAGCGGCGGACACACCCAAATTGTAAAAATCAATGATTATTTTGACATGGAAATTATTGGAGAAACCCTTGATGATGCTGTTGGAGAAGCTTTTGACAAATGCGGAAAAATGATGAACCTTCCCTATCCTGCCGGAGCTATAATTGATAAATATGCTAAAAAAGGAAATCCTAAAGCTTTTACTTTTGCTAAACCCAAAGTAAAAAACTTGGATTTTAGTTTTAGTGGTGTAAAAACTTCTGTTTTGTATTTCTTACAGAAAAAACAAAAAGAAAATCCGAATTTTATCGAAGAAAATATTTATGATTTGTGTGCTTCTTTTCAAAAAACCATTGTAGATATTTTAATAGATAAATTGGAAAAAGCTGTTGAAAAAACCGGAATTAAAGAAATTGCCATAGGCGGAGGAGTTTCTGCAAACAGTGAAATTAGAAATGCTTTATTAAACAATAAAAACAATTGGAAAGTTCATATTCCTAAGTTTGAATACACCACAGATAATGCTGCAATGATTGGAATTGTTGGGTATTTAAAATATAAAAACTCTCAATTTACAGATGTTTCTGTCGCTGCAAAAGCCAGGTATTTATTTTAAGTTTTTAATTGATTTTTTTATGCAGTTATTTTATAATCCGGAGCTAAAAGAAAATGATCAAGAAATAGTTTTCGACAAAAAAGAAAGCAAACATATCATTAAAGTTTTACGTAAAACTATAAATGATAAACTTCTTATAACCAATGGAAAAGGATTTTTGTTTAAAGCAGAAATCACAGATTCAAACCACAACAAATGCAAAGCTAAGATTATAGAAAAAACTTATTTTCCTCCTTCGGATTTTCATCTTCATATTGCTATTGCTCCTACCAAAAAGAACGATCGTTTTGAATGGTTTTTAGAAAAATCTACTGAGATGGGAATTCATCAAATCACTCCAATAATTTGTGAACACAGCGAAAGAAGAAAAGTAAATTTAGATCGATTTAATCGTATTATTCAAAGTGCGATGAAACAATCTTTACAATATTATATTCCTAAATTAGAAAAGCCTGTTTCTTTTAATGAATTTACCTCAAAAGAAATCAACGGAAATAAATTTATTGCTCATTGCGAAGAATCAGCAAAAGATTTTTTACAACATAAAATCAAACCCAAAACAGAAATCGTTATTTTAATTGGCCCGGAAGGAGATTTTTCTTCTTCAGAAATACAAGAAGCCATCGCTGCAGGATTTGAACCCATCAGTTTGGGAAAAAACAGATTACGCACAGAAACCGCTGCAATAGCTGCTTGTCATACAGTTTATTTAGCCAATCAATTTTAAAAAATCATCCTGAAGTTTTTCTTTATATTTGTCAAAATTCTTTTTAAATATGCCAAACGCTGAATTTATTTTTTCCGATGTTCAAAAAACACTTTCCTCCGGAAGTTTTACTTGGGAAACCCCAAGTAATATTGCTTTAATAAAATACTGGGGAAAACACGGAAATCAACTTCCTGCAAATCCATCTTTGAGTTTTACACTTTCTGCTTCTGCTACAAAGACAACTTTAAAATATTTTCCTGTAGAAAATAAATCTTCTAAAATTGATTTTGAAGTTATTTTTGAAGGAAAACCTACAGAATCTTTTAAGCCAAAAATTGCTCAGTTTTTTGAGCGTGTAGAAGAGTTTATTCCTTTTATCAAAAATTATAAATTTGAAATTCACACAGAAAACACTTTTCCGCACAGCAGCGGAATAGCTTCTTCTGCCAGCGGAATGGCAGCTTTGGCATTGTGTTTAATGTCGATGGAAAAAGAAATTAATCCTGAAATCTCAGCAGCATATTTTAGTAGAAAAGCAAGTTTTTTAGCCAGATTAGGCTCCGGAAGTGCAGCAAGAAGTGTTGAAGGTCCGATGATGATTTGGGGAGAACACCCGGCTGTGAAAGAAAGTTCAGACAGATTTGCTATTACAAATCCTTTTGAGGTTCATGCTGTTTTTAAAGATTATCAAAACACTATATTAATTGTAGATAAAGGAAAAAAAGAAGTCAGCAGCAGTTTAGGACATCAACTGATGATTGGTCATCCTTTTGCAAAAGCAAGATTTGACCAAGCTTATGTGAATTTGGAATTGTTGATTGACATTTTAAAAAGAGGGGATTTAAAAGAATTTATTAAAATCGTGGAAAGTGAAGCTTTGACTTTACATGCGATGATGATGACCAGCTCTCCTTATTTTTTATTGATGAAACCCAATACTTTAGAAATTATTCAGCAAATCTGGAAATACAGAAAAGAAAACAAAAGTCATTTGTGTTTTACTTTAGATGCCGGAGCAAATATTCATTTGCTTTATCCGGCTGCAGAAAAAGAAGAAGTTTTAAATTTCATTCAAACAAAACTCACTCCTTTTTGTGAAGATGGAGAATTTATTCAAGATCAAATCGGAAAAGGACCGAGAAAAATATAGGGATTTTATCTTCCTCTAAAATAGAGTTTTAAAAAGAAAAGAAAAGTCATAAAAAGCAAAAATACCACTAAAACGATATAACTATTTTTAAAATAAGATTTGCTTTTTCTTTTATCTTTTGAATAACTGAAAATTAAAAACAGTACAAATAAAACCAGCGCAACAGCTGCAAAAATAAGTTGACCTTGATTAAACATTTATTATTTATTTTCTGACAAAGCTAATATTAAAAAATTCATGAAAAAGAAAAATCAATTGGAATATTTATAAAAATTCCTTTTGATTTTTTGCATATTTTCTCCATTTTTCTACACAAGCTTCTATATCATCAGGAAGTTTTGAAGAAAAATCCATCCACTCCCCTGTTTCGGGATGTTCAAATCCCAGAGTTTTTGCATGCAATGCTTGACGAGGCAAAATCTTAAAACAATTATCTACAAATTGTTTGTATTTTGAAAAAGAAGTTCCTTTTAAAATCCGATCTCCACCATATCTTTCATCATTAAAAAGCGTGTGTCCAATATGTTTTAAATGCACTCTGATTTGGTGTGTTCTCCCGGATTCCAATTCGCAGGAAACAAGTGTAACATAGCCAAATCTTTCTAAAACTTTATAATGTGTTTTTGCCGGTTTTCCTTTTTCATCTTTGTCTTCTCCAGTAAAAACAGCTTGTTGCAAACGATTTTTAGGATGTCGCCCAATATGACCTTCTATTGTTCCTTCATCTTCTTGAATATTTCCCCAAACCAAAGCTACATATTTTCTTTTGCTGGTTCGATCAAAAAATTGTTTTGCCAAATGCGTCATCGCTTTTTCAGTTTTGGCAATCACTAACAATCCGCTGGTGTCTTTATCTATTCTATGCACCAATCCCGGACGGTCAGTAGAGTTTTTCGGCAAATTTTCAAAATGATAAATCAATCCGTTGATTAATGTTCCGGTATAATTTCCATGTCCAGGATGAACCACCATTCCTGCCGGTTTATTGACCACCAACAAAGCATCATCTTCATAAACAATATTTAACGGAATATTTTCAGGAATCAATTCAAATTCATGAGGAGGATGTTCAAACATCACCTTAATTTCATCTTTGGGTTTAACTTTATAATTTTGTTTTACCTGTTTTCCGTTTACATAAATATTTCCGTCTTTAGCAGCTTTTTGAATTTTATTTCGCGTAGCGTTTTCAATAAAATTCATCAAATATTTATCAACACGAAGAGGTTTTTGCCCTTTATCAGCTATAAAATGATAGTGTTCAAACAACTCTTCATTTTCTGAATTTTCTATATCAAAATTACTCATCAATTTGTTTTCAAAAGTATTTTATTTAGGCTCACCATCTCCTAAAACGATATCAATTTTAGTGGTTTTCATAATCATATCTCCCGGATTTATTTTCTTTCCATCCACTCTTAATTCCAACACTGCATCTTTAGCGATATCTGGTTTATAAGTTATATCTCCAATTTCAAATCCCATAGACCCCAACATCGGAATTACTTGACGTTTAGTGTGTCTGATTACATCCGGAATTTCAACTTTTGGAAATCCGGCAGGATTGAGCTTAAGGTAAATTTTTCTTCCTTCTTTAACGTGTTTTCCCGGATCAGGAGTTTGTTCTATCACAGAATATTTAGGAAAATCAGGATTATAATTCGCAGAATCTAAAACAATATGACTGAGTTTTATTTCTGCCAATCTTTCTTCTACTTCATCTAATTGCATTTTTGCCAAATCCGGAACTTCTATAGTTTCTCCATGATTTGTTCTGCTGTCCAATCCTTTAACAACAAAAAAACCAAGAATGATGGTAACAATTATGGCTAAAACAATTTGAATCCAAAAAGTTTTACTGATGATGAATTTAAAAAAGTTCATATTTTTCTTTATGATTATTGGACAAAGATATAAAAACACCTGTATTTTTGTTGTATTAAAGTCAAAGGGAAAAATATATTTTCAATATTTGACGAATTTCAAATGATATGAAAAAGAAAATTGCAGTCGCCATGGGCGGATATTCCAGTGAGTATGAAATTTCTTTACTTAGTGGAGAATTTATTTATCAGCATTTAGACAAAGATAAATTTGAGGTTTATAAAGCACATATCTTAAAAGATAATTGGCTGATTATTGATGAAAACGGAGAAAAATATCCTATTCATAAAGAAGATTTTTCTGTTATTATAAAAGATAAAAAAATCACTTTTGATTGTGTTTTTAATATCATTCATGGAGACCCCGGAGAAAATGGTTTATTGCAAGCTTATTTAGAAATTTTAAAAATCCCTCAAACCGGATGTGATTTTTATACTTCTGCATTGACTTTCAACAAACGAGATTGCAATAGTGTTTTACAACAATATCATATCAAAACTGCTGTTAATTATCCTTTACAAAAAGGAGATGAAATCGATGAAGAAAAAATTCTCAAAAAAGTAGGTTTACCTTGTTTTGTAAAAGCCAATCGAAGTGGAAGCAGTTTTGGAATTTCCAAAGTCAAAGAAAAATCAGCATTAGCAAAAGCAATTCAACATTCTTTTGAAGAAGATGATGAAATTTTAATAGAATCTTTTTTAGATGGTGTTGAAGTTGATGTTGGAGTAATTGAATATAAAGGAGAAATCATTGCCCTTCCTGTTACAGAAATTGTAACAGAAAATGAATTTTTTGATTACAACGCAAAATATTTAGGAGAATCTCAAGAAATTACTCCGGCGAGAATTTCTGCAGAACAAACTCAAAAAGTTCAAGAATTATCTATAAAAATTTATAAGAAATTAGGCTTAAAAGGATTTATCAGAACAGAATTTATCTTGCATAAAGGCGAACCGCATTTTATTGAAGTAAACACCATTCCCGGAATGAGCCCGGCGAGTATTATTCCGCAACAACTCAAAGCAGGAAATATTCCTTATCAGGATTATTTCACAGAATTAATAGAAAACACCCTTCAAAAATCTCAATAATTATTAGTAAATTTTCAACAAAGAAATTTAAAGATGAAAAAAGCTGTTTTTCCCGGATCTTTTGATCCCATTACACTCGGACATTGTGAAATTATTGAAAGAGGTTTAGAACTTTTTGATGAAATTGTTTTAGCTATCGGCATCAATGCAGACAAAAAATACATGTTTTCTTTAGAAGATCGAAAATATTTTTTAGAAAAAACATTTGAAAATCACCCTAATATAACAGTTAAAACCTATCGTGGATTAACAGTAGATTTTTGTAAAAAAGAAAATGCTAAATTTATTTTAAGAGGATTGAGAAATCCTTTAGATTTTGAATTTGAAAAAAGCATTGCAGAAACCAATTACAAAATGGCCGGTATAGAAAGTATTTTCCTATTATCTTCCGGAGATAAAGCACATATTTCTTCAACCATTGTCAGAGATGTAATGAGAAACAACGGAGATTATAAATTTCTTGTTCCAAAAGCTGTTTACACAAAAAAATAAGTGTTTGTTTTCCTAATAAAAGAATAGAATAATCTCTTTTAAAATAGTGTTATTCACAATATATTCCTTATTTTTATAGAGCTTAAAAAGTAGATTATATGGAAAAGATTTTGTTTCCCACCGATTATTCGGAAACCGCCAATAATGCTTATCGTTATGCTTTACATTTAGCTCATAAACAAGGAGCAGAATTATATGTTTTACATGTTTATGATCCGCCGGTTATTTCAGGACGCATTCCGCCCAATATGATAGACAATGTTTATAAACATTATAATTTTGAAGAATTGTCTCAAATAGAAGAACACCACTCTTTGTTGAAACAAATTCAAAATGAAATGAACAAGCAAAATGTAAAAGTATATTTAAAAGTAAAACCGGGACTTTTAAAACACGAAATCAAAACAGCTATTGCAAAATACGATATTGATTATATTGTAATGGGAACTGACGGAAGCACAGGATATTATAAAAAATTCATCGGTACAAACACTTTAAACACTATTGATAATGTAAAAATTCCGGTGTTGAGTATTCCGAAAGAAGCAAAATTTAAAAAAGTAAATTCTGTGATTCACCTTACCGGATTTAATCTTGATGAAGAAAAAACTACTGCTTTAATTTCTGCGGGAGCCAAAGAAAGAAAATTAAAAGTGAAATGTGTTCATCTTAAAAGAAGTCATTTTAAAGAATATGAAGATCGGGTAAATGAGTGGAAAGAAAAATATGAAAACGAATGGTTTTCCTTTCATCTTTTTTCAAATGAAAAGTCTGTATTTGAAGGGATTTCACATTATTTAAAAGATGAAGAGTTTGATTTGGTCAGTATTGCTCATCGTCATCGTCGTTTTTTTGAAAAATTATTTTCTAATAGTTTAACGCTTCAACTCGGAAAAGATTTAGCGGTTCCATTATTGGTTTATCGAAAAGAGAGTCAATAATTTTAAATTATATAAGTTTTAATTTTTCGTTGAAATTTAAAAATAACATGAAAAAATATAAAAAATGGTTGCCTCATTTTCTGATTCGATTTAGCACTTTTCCCATTTTATTTGGAATTATTTTTTTGTTGACAAGAAATTTTAAATCAGAGAGTTTTGTCAACGCCGGACCGGTGAAAATGTCTTTTTTTGCTGCTGCAGCAATTTTAGCTTTGATATTAATGTCTGAAACCATATTATTGTTTGGAAAAAAGAAAACCACAAAATTCATTACAAATATCATTACTTTATTTATCGTAATTTTTTGTGTGATTTTCATTTCTCCACATTTATAAACAAAAAAGAAAACATTTTTAAAACAAATAAACTAAAGTTTAAATAGTACTTTTAAAAACCCGAAATAATTCGGAAATTAGCCCATAAAATTTAGCCTATGCTTTCGATTTCAAAAAGAGGCCGTGAAATGCCGGCTTCCCCTATTCGGAAACTTACTCCTTTTGCCGATATGGCGCGTAAACAAGGAAAATTTATTTTTCATTTAAACATTGGTCAGCCAGATATTGAAACTCCAAAAATCGCTTTGGATGCCGTAAAAAATAATCACCTAATTATTTTATCTTACAGCCCATCGGACGGTTTTGAAAGTTATCGAGAAAAATTGGCCAGATTTTATAGAGAAAGATCAAATATTCCGGTAGAAACAGAAGATATTTTAATTACTATTGGCGGTTCTGAAGCTTTGCTTTTTAGTATTGCTGCAGTTTGCGATGAAGATCACGAAGTGATTATTCCTGAACCATTTTACGCAAATTATAACGGATTTGCTCATATGATTGGCGCAAAAGTGGTTCCGATAGATTCTAAAATAGACGATAATTTCGCCTTACCTCCTATTTCAGAATTTGAAAAGAAAATCACTGATAAAACCAAAGCAATTTTAATTTGTAATCCTGGAAATCCAACCGGATATTTATACAAAAAAGAAGAAATTGAACAATTGGCAGAATTGGTAAAAAAACATAATTTGTTTTTAATTGCCGATGAAGTTTATAGAGAATTTACTTATGATGGATTGACACACAATTCCATTTTAAAAGAAAAAGGAATTGAGCAAAACGCAATAATGGTAGACTCTGTTTCTAAGCGTTTTAGTATGTGTGGTGCAAGAATTGGATGTTTGGTTTCTAAAAACCAAGAAGTAATTGCTACCGCCATGAAATTCGCACAAGCCAGATTAAGTCCACCTACTTATGAACAAATTGCCAGTGAAGCTGCTTTAAAAGTTCCAGATACTTATTTTGAAGAAGTAAAAGAAGAATATGTAGAAAGAAGAAATGCTTTGATTGAAGCTTTAAGAACCATTCCCGGATTAAAAGTAGCCGAACCTCAAGGAGCTTTTTATTGTATTGCAGAATTACCGGTAGACGATGCAGAGAATTTTTCCAAATGGATGTTGGAACATTTTCAATTTCACCGAGAAACCATTATGCTTGCTCCGGCATCAGGATTTTATTCCACCCCGGGATCAGGAAAAAGACAAGTAAGAATTGCTTATGTCTTAAAAAAACAAAGCTTATTAAGAGCTGTTGTCATCTTAAAAAAAGGATTAAAAGCTTATCAAAAACAACATGGAATTGACCCGGAATCATTCACTTAAAAATTTAAACACTTTTGGATTTAATGTCAAAGCAAAACAATATTTAGCTGTAGAAAATGAAGAAAATTTAAAAAATATTCTCAAAAAAACTTATGCTGATGAAATCTTTGTTTTAGGAGGCGGAAGCAATATTTTATTGACAGGAGATTTAGATTTTACTGTTTTACATATTAATCTGAAAGGAATTTCTGTGGTTAATGAAAGCCAAGACACTGTTATCATCAAAGCAAAAGCAGGAGAAAACTGGCATGATTTTGTGCAATATTGCATTGCAAAAGATTATGGAGGATTAGAAAACCTTTCTTTAATTCCCGGAAATGTCGGCACCGCTCCCATCCAAAATATTGGAGCTTACGGAGTGGAATTGCAAGATTATTTTGTGGAATGTGAAGCCATCAACCGACAAACTTTAGAAACAAAAACTTTTACTAAAGAAGAATGCAATTTTGGATACAGAAATTCTGTTTTTAAAAACGAATTAAAAAATCAATACATCATTACCAGTGTAACTTTCAGGTTGACAAAAAAGCTTCATCAACTGCATTTAAATTACGGGAGTATTTCGCAGAAATTAGCAGAAATGAATGTAGAACACCCTACTATTAAAGAAGTGGCTGAAGCAGTTATAAAAATCAGACAAGAAAAACTACCTGACCCTAAACAACTTGGCAACAGCGGAAGTTTTTTCAAAAATCCTATTATTGACAAAAAAGCTTTTGAGCAATTGACAGAAAAATTTCCGGAAGCTAAATATTATAAAATCTCAGAAAACCAATATAAAATCCCGGCAGGTTGGTTAATTGATCACGCAGGATTTAAAGGGTTTAGAAAAAATGACGCCGGAGTGCATAAACGTCAAGCTTTAGTTTTGGTAAATTATGGGAATGCCACAGGAAAAGAAATTTTAGAATTGGCCAATAAGATAAAATCTACTATAAAAGAAACTTATGCTATTGATTTAGAAATGGAAGTAAATGTAATTTAAATCTTTTACTTCTTTTTTAACGAGGTATTTTTTGGTGTAAAAACATATAAACGTATCTTTGTCTTAAAATAGTGAATTATGAAATTATTTTTATTAACTGTAGGATTATTAGCACTTTGTGTAGCCGGGATAGCCATAAAAATCTGGGCTAAAAAGGGCGGAGAATTTGCCGGAACTTGTGCAAGTCAAAACCCTTATTTAAACAAAGAAGGAGAACCTTGTGGATTTTGCGGAAATATGCCTTCAAACTGTGGAAGTGCTGATAATGTTGAGCAGCAAAAAGCTTCTTAATAAAACAAATATCAAAATATAAATGCCATCCGGATTATTCTTTAATCTGAAGATGGCTTTTTTTATGCAAAAATGTAAGAAAGAAAAATCTTCTTTTATACTTCTTCCCTTTTTATAGTTCTCTTTATGTAACTTTGTTGCCTATTTTTTCAATATAATCTTCAAGAAAACTTTAAAAAAATAATCTCGATTATATTGAATTTAAAAATTGAAACATGCAAAAGAAAATCAAAATAGCCATTAATGGATTTGGCCGAATTGGTCGAAGTCTTTTTCGTATTTTATTGAACCACCCTCAAATTGAAGTGGTGGCAATCAATGATCTTGCCGATAGCAAAACAATGGCTCATCTATTAAAATATGACAGTGTTCATGGAGTTTTAGATGAAAAAATCTCTTTTGATGACCAATCGATTGTAGTAAACAACAAACGCTTTCCGATGATTCATCAAGCGGATTTAACAAAACTTTCTTGGCATGATTTTGATGTTGATATTGTGGTAGAATGCACCGGAAAATTCAAAATCGAACAAGAATTAAAATATCATTTAAAGGCCGGAGCAAAAAAAGTATTACTTTCCGTTCCGCCTGCAGAAGACAGCATTAAAACTATTGTTTTAGGTGTAAATGATGAACTTTTGGAAAAAGAAGATCAAATTATTTCCAACGCTTCTTGCACCACCAATAATGCGGCACCTATGCTTAAAGTGGTGCACGATGCTTTAGGAGTTGAACAAGCTTATATTTCTACGATTCACTCCTTCACTTCCGATCAAAATTTACACGATCAACCGCATCGCGATTTAAGAAGAGCACGTTCTGCACCGCAATCCATTATTCCCACCACCACCGGAGCTGCAAAAGCATTGACCAAGATATTTCCGGATTTATCAACCGTAATCGGAGGTTGTGGAATCAGAGTTCCCGTTGCCAATGGCTCACTAACCGATATGACCATAAATGTGGAAAAGAAAACTTCTATTGAAGAAATCAACAACTTATTTAAACAAGCCGCCAAAAATGAATTTAAAGGAATTATTCAATATATGGAAGACCCCATTGTTTCTGTAGATATTTTAGGTAGCCCCTACTCTTGTATTTTTGACGTGGGAATGACTTCTGTAATCGATGAACATTTGGTAAAGCTCATCGGTTGGTATGATAATGAAAGAGGATATTCCAACCGTTTAGTAGATTTGATTTTGAAGATGAGCGCTTTTTAAGAAATGAAGAAAGATGAACTTTTCCGACAAGATAAAATCATTCGTAAAAGTATTTTATTAGTATTTATTTCGATTTTTATTGTGCTAATTTCTATCGGTTTAATCCAAGATAACACCTTGAGTTATCTTGAAAAGCAATACTATAAAACTAATACAGACTCCTATTCCGGTGTTATTACAGATTTGTTAGAACAAGAAGATAATGGAAGAACAAGAACGATTTTAATCAATGAACAGTGGAGAAAAGAAGTTCCTTTTTTTATTTATGATAAACTGCAAATAGGAGATTCTTTATATAAAAATAAAAATTCAGATTTTGAATACTTTATTATTAATTCAAAAACAGAAATCTTAAAAAGAGATATCAATAAAGAATATAGAGAAAAATATTTCAAAAAATTAAAATCAATTAAATAGGTTAAAAAAATCATTTTCTTACTATCAGAATTTCATCATCAGAAAATTCCATCCATGCTAAATCATAGACATAATGATACATTTTATTTTTAGAGTTAATATGAAAATGCGTGTGATATTTAAACCGAAAACCTTTTTGCGTTAATTGATTTCTATACACTTTAATCTGTGTTTTATTTTGCTTTAGCAATTCGATTAATATTTTATAATTTCTCTTAAGATAACCATCAATTTGTTTGGCAGCTTTTTTTGTTATAAACCGCAAATGTTTGTGATAATGATTTTTACATCCTATTGAGCAAAATATTTTATCAGAACGACCTTTTAATTTCTTTTGACACACTTTACAGGTTTTCATTTTAAGAATTTTAAAATTGATATTTTCAAGAGTAACTTATAAGTTCTCAATACTTTTATTTTCTTTATTTATAGAATAAATTTCTCCTACCCTACACAAATATAAGGCTTTATATTTATTCGTTCCTAACGGATAGAAACATTTGTATTCGTTTATTCTTAAATTAAATCATTTTTACTCCTTATATTTAGAATTGAAATGTTTTTTAATCCGATGAGAGAAAAGAGTTCACATATAATTTTATATCAACCACAACCTAATGCTAATCGCATAAAAGTTTATATTCCTTATGCTTTTACACAGGAAAGAAAACAGTTTAAAAAAATAAATTCTTCTTTTTATCACCCTCAACAAAGATTATGGAGCGTGGTGAATACCTCAAAAAATTTAGAAAGAATTAAATCTTTATTTAAGGATAAACTACAAGTTAAAACTCCACATAAAAAACCGAAAATACCGGTGGTTGAACACACTCCTAAAATAGAAAAAGCTTTGGCTGAAAATAAGCAAACCATGGTGTTAAAAGGATTTAGTCCTTCTACTATTCGCACTTATCAAGGTTCTTTAGCACAATTTTTAAAATATTTTGAAAGCAAAGAATACAAAGAAATTTCCAAAGAGCAGATTGAAGATTTCATCTATCATTTAATCAGTAAATATAAGATAAGTGAAAACAAACAAAACACGATGATCAATGCTATAAAATGTTATTATGAACATACTTTAGGAATGCCGCGAGAATATTATCAAATAACCCGTCCAAAAAGAAGTGTAAATCTTCCGAATGTATTGAGTGTAGAAGAAGTAGCCGCCATCATTAATCAACCTAAAAATATTAAACACAAAGCTATTTTACATTTAATTTACAGTGCCGGTTTACGCGTAAGTGAAGTAACCCGACTGCGATTAACTGATATCAGAAGCGATCAGGGATTTATTTTGGTAAAAGACAGCAAAGGCAAAAAAGATCGGCATACTATATTAAGTCCTTATCTTTTAAAAATTTTAAGAAAATATTACAAAGCACATCGTCCGGCTTATTGGTTATTTGAAGGTCAAGAAGGCGGAAGATATTCGGTAAGAAGCATTCAGAACATCTACCGACGAGCAGTCAAAGAAACGAAGAGTAATCCGTGGAGTACGCCCCATACGCTACGTCACAGTTTTGCTACACATTTAATGCAAAAAGGAGTAAACATTCGCTATATACAAAGTGCTTTAGGACACTCGAATATTAAAACCACAGAAGTTTACACTAAAGTTTTAGGAATCAACAACAAGACTTTAAGAAGTCCTTTGGATAATCTGTACGAATCCTTTATCTTTGGAAGCAATAAAAATAAAAAAGATTAACCCACCCCTACGCACAATTGGAATATACACGCCATAAAACGTAAGGAGGGTGTGTTAATATGCATGTTAGCGGTAATTTTACCAAACAGAATGTTGAACATAAAAAAATCTAATCCGATGAAGCTATAAGTAACTGTCCAAAATAAACATAGTAAAACTTTTTCATTGCTTACAAAAAGTAGTGAGAACTTCTATTATCAACTTTTAAAAATTAGAAAAAATGACACAGTTACAAATGATTAACAAAACAAAATCTATAGCTCAACAAGACGAAAATGTTTCCGCTGTTTTTATGTATGGTTCATTTACAAAAAACGAAGGAGACAAATATTCTGACATCGAATTTTATATCTTCTTAAAAAGTAAAGAAAACTTCTCAGCGGAAAAATGGGTAAATCAAATTCATCCCGTGGCTTTATATTTTACAAACGAATACGGAAGCGAACTGGCTATTTTCGAGAATATGGTAAGAGGTGAATTTCACTTCTTAAAAACAGAGGAAATTGAAATCATCAAATCCTGGGACGGAATTGTTGCATTTAGCGATTTTGACCAGATGAATCTAATCGACAAAGACGGACTTTTAACGAAAACGCTTAATCAAATCAAAACGAAATCGCCCGAAAGAATAACAAATGAAAATATTTTGTGGTTAAGTCAATCATTACTGAATGTTGTACTGACAACAAGCAACTTGATTAAACGAGAAGAATTTGCTCACGCTCATCACAGTTTATCAAATGTGCAGAAATACTTGCTTTGGCTTATAAGAGCAAGAACAAACAAAACAAAACATTGGGAAAGTCCGACAAAAAGTCTTGAAAAGGATATTGACACGATTTGGTATTCAGCGTATAAAACAGTGACATCGGATTTAAATCCTAAAAATATAGTTTTTGCTTTTGAGAACTCCTTAAATTTATCGGAAAAACTATTTGACGAACTAAATATTGAACCCAAACTGAAAGAAATCCTACACGAAATAAGAAAAAACTACCGCTAACAAAGGTTTTGCAAAAGAGCGGGTTAAGTGGTTAATTCAAGGTTAGTGTATTTAATCCGCAAAACCATTTTTTATTTGCTTTTAAAATGTAAATTAGCAAATAGAAAAAAATGGTTTTGCTTACGTAAGTGCTAAATTGAAAGTTTTGTCTTTCTAATCCGCTCCTTCGCAAAGCCTCGAAACGTTGCCAGTAATGCGGAAAAATCAAACTGACAAAATTTACTAATATTTAAATAATTCATTAACAATTAAACATCTTACTATTATGCGAAATTTATTCTTTATTACAATTCTATTTATCACTTCATCAGCTTTTGCTCAAATATCTAAAGTAGAAACTACAAAGGCAGAAGAAATAGGTAAAATTGCTCCTATGGGACAGTTTATAATTGATTGCCAAAAACGTGGAGATACATACACAATTATGTACAAGGATTGGAAATTTCAACATTTAGATGAATACAAACAATTTTCATTTAAAGACGAAGACAATGCTTTTGAAAACCTTTATGAAATGATTATAAATGGGTTTGATGATATGCCTGAGGATGATATAATGTTGGAAATACCAGAGGGATATTTGTGGCTGAAATTTGATAGAGTTATGGGAGTTAAACAAGTTTCGTTTGGTCATTCCGTAGACAAAAGTGGAAGTGTTATAGGTTACTCACGTCAATTAACAAAAAGGAACATTCAAAAATTATTTGGAAAAAAATAAGCTAACTGACCTTTAATAATTAAACCTAAATTATCAATGAAAAGTGTTGGTTTAAACAGAAACACTTAATTTGACAAAGAGTTAAAAACACATTTCAATGCTTGGAATATTACTGATTTTATTAATTCTATTCCTTATTGGACTTCCTTTTTATTGGTTTTACAAACTAATTTTCAAAAAGAAAAAGCTTGACAGTAATGAAAAACAAAGAATTCACGAAAGTAAATCTGAAAATGATGTTTCAAATTTAATTACTAACAGGAAATTTTTGTTTATGGATGATTATAGAATGTGGAAAAGCCTATCTGAATCTGAAAAAAAAGAACGGCTAAATGATATTCAAGTAATATTCGATTATGGTAAAGACCACATCACAAAGGCAATGATAAAAAAAGGATTTCAACCTGGCTCAAAAATTATTGACATTAAATATTTTACAGGATTAAATGAATTTGGTTTTACAATTGCGTCTTTTTTAATACAACACGAAAATGGTGGCGAAATTAGAGCACTATCAATAAACATTGATATGGACAAGATGAAATTTACACCAACAAATAACCACTTTTATAGTAATGGAAAAGAGAAATATTGGTATTTAAAAAACAAGAATAAAGATTTAATGAAAATATAAGCACTACTGGCAACACCGTATATAGCTCATTGCGGCTGAATTCCTAACCGGAATTCATTACAATTTGCTATCTTTCGGTTACGGCGGAAAATCATAGCTGATTTTCCGCAACGAGCCATACACAAACACGTTGGGCAATATTGAGAAAGAAAAACCGCGTCAAAATAAACAGATAAAAATGCCAGAATTAATAGTCAAACGAAAAAAAGAATTCACCTTTGGACTAATCGGTGTAAATATTTATTTAGATGATAAAAAAATTGGTCGTTTAAAAAGTGGAGAAATGAAGAAATGGAACATCAGCAAAGGAAAACACACAGTATTTGCAAAAGGTGGATTAATTTTAAAGAGTCAAAAAATAACTTTTGACGCAAATGAAAATGATATAATTGCTCTAAAAATTAAAAGCTTTGGTAATGGATATGTGAAATCATTTTTACAAATAGAAAGATTACAACATAGTCAGTTAAAGGAAAGTTCGTAAAAGAAAAAAAGCTCATCCGACTTTTATCAAAAGTTTCCGAATAAGATTTAGGAATGTCGAGCATCGGAAAGGCAAAACCACCAAATGTCGTTTCTTCTTTTCGATGGTCTGTGAAAGATTAAAAAAAAGAAAAGCGGAAGCCGAGCGGAACAGAACGCAGAACAACATTGCCCAACATTAGCTATAAGCAATGCGGGATAAGTGCCGAACCGAAAAGCAGTTGTATATTTACGAAGTCGCCAAAAATTTTTTTGGCGATTTGAATTATAAAAAATTAAAGAACAAAAGTTTTGGCTTATCGCTAGTTCAAAAATTATTGCATTTTTGCCCCGCACTGCTCATAGCCAAGACGTTGTGCACAATTAAGTATTAAACAAAATAAAATCAATTATATGGGACTATTTTCATTTAAATCCAAGAAAAACTTATTTGAAGTTATAGGATTGCAATTAAATTCTAACTTAGAATCAAAGCTTGAAAAAACAAACGAAACCGATAGTTTTATCGATTATTCAGTAAAAATCAAAGATAATTTTGATGTTTTTAATAATGCGACATTTAAATTTTTTGATAAAAAGAAGGATTTATCAGGCACTTCTTCGTTCAATATTATTTTTGAGTCCAAGGATAAGGGATTAACCATAAACAAAATCAAAAATATAGTTGATACGATTTCTAAGGAATACGGCAAAGATCGAAGAGGTAACGGAAAGTGGACTAACGAAGATGATAATTCAATCACAACCTATTGGGAAGGTAGAGAATGGATTATTAATTCAAAAGGAAAAACTCACACGAAAATCAAAAAAAAATGCGCTCAAATAAATTTACATTTTCATTTAGATGAAGGAATAGATTTTGCCATAATCGGTGCAAGCAATTTAGTTAAATAATATAAAATTAATAATCTAAAAAAACATTGTAACAATGAAAAATTATCTCATTTTAATCCTCGCTTTAATTGTTATTACTTCTTGTAAAGAGAGTAAAGAAAACAAAGAAGAAATCATAAAAGAAAACATCTCAAATAAAATAAAACAAAATTTTAAAGATCCTGACAGCTTCGAATTTGTAAGTATGAATTTGAAAGAAAAAGAAACAGTCAAGGAAAGGAAAAAAGTCAACAATGAAAAAAAAGTAGAAGAAGTTAAAGAATTATATGAAAAATTAGGATCTAAAGATTCAAAAGAATTATTGGAGTCTATGCAGAAAGAACTTGAATTTCTAAATAAACAGACTGATGACGATAAAACAGCTGTTTTCAAATATGATTTTGTTGCAAAAGGCACCAATAGTTTTGGAGGTAAAATTCAAACAAAATATTTAGTACGAGTATTAAACGATGAAAATTATACAGTCCTAAGCTTTGGTAAAAATGATTAACTCAACAGTCGTTTGAAAACTGTGCACAACAAACAGTTTGCCGCAAGGTCGGGTATTGTTTAAAATTCAACGCTTGGTTTTCTTTGCTCGGGTCGGTTCAGAACCGAAAGTTTCGGCTTCTTTGCCCGCCCCAGCGGCAAGCTGCAAACCGTTGTGCGTCATTGTCGAGCGAAGGTAGCACAAAGAAAAAATCACAATCTGTAAAAGAATGGATGATAAAAGA